>CAMLEF010000032.1 GCA_946478675.1 uncultured Flavobacteriales bacterium
CAATCCTGATCATGTGCCGCGTGTTTCCATTTTTCGTGACTGCCCTGTTCGTCCTCGCTCTCGTGGCGTGCGACAATAAATCCATTTACGACGAGAGCCGCGAGATCCCGGAAGGCATCTGGAACATGAAGCAGAAGCTCACGTTCGACTTCGAGGTGCCCGACACCACGACGAAATACAACTTCTACTTCAACGTGCGTAACACCGACGAGTACAAGTTCAGCAACCTCTACGTCTTCTTCCACACGACGTTTCCCAATGGAAAAATGGGCAACGATACCGTCGAGTTTCCGCTGATGGACCAGACCGGCCACTGGCTTGGAAAAGGGCAGGGTGACATTCACGATTGCCGTTTGATCTTCCGCCAGGGCGTGCGTTTTCCATTGGCAGGAAAATATCACATGGAAGTGGAGCAGGCGATGCGCATGGAAGAGTTGCCCGGCATCATCAACGCCGGTGTTCGCATCGAAAAAGCGGAGTAACGCAACCGGTTGTCTGCAGAGGCAACCGGCGGAATAATTCTCACATCTTTTATTCAACGATCTTCCTGCGCGAACGTTTTGCGCAACAGCTTCGCGTCTTCTTTTGTTAACTTTGAGTAAACGGCATTCCCCATGCGTTTCCGCCTTTACATCTTAGCGTGTTTTGTCCCGGCATTGCTTGGCCTGACCTGCCGCGTCGATCATGAAGCGAAGCCGCAGTATCGCACGAAGCATGTTGTCGTTGTGGTTGTAGACGGCGCACGTTATTCCGAAACCTGGGGCGACAGCACGCACCAGAACATTCCGTTCCGCGCAGGACAAATGAGCCGCGAAGGTGTTGTGCTCACTACATTCCGCAACCAGGGCTACACCTGGACAAATGCCGGTCACGATGCGATCTGCACGGGATTTTACGAAGCGCTCGATAACGGCGGCAACCAGCTTCCGCAGCATCCTTCGTTTTTCCAGTACTGGCGTAAAGCAACTCATCAGCCGATGGAAAAAGCGTGGATCATCACGTCGAAAGACAAGCTCTATGTGCTGGCGAATTGCCGTGATGCGGAATGGCAAAGCCTTTATACGCCGAGCTACGATTGTGGCGTGAGCGGTCCTTTCTCCGGTTACCGCGACGATTCCATCACGTACAAAAAAACGATCAGCACTTTCGGAACGTATCACCCGGATCTTGTGCTGGTGAATTTCCGCGAGCCGGATTATTCGGGACACATGGGCAACTGGGCGAATTACAATGCGGGCATCGCAAGCACCGATCATTACATCGCCGGCATCTGGAGCTACCTCCAAAGCGATCCGTATTACGCCAACAGCACCACGCTCATCGTCACCAACGATCACGGCCGCCACCTCGACAATCACCTCGACGGTTTCGTCAGCCACGGCGATGACTGCGAAGGTTGCCGCCATATCGAGTTCATTGCCGCCGGCCCCGACTTCAAAAAAGGCGCAACGCTTCCGTACGTTTACGAGCAGACCGATATTTCCAAAACCATCGCCGCGCTGCTCGGTTTCGAAATGCCCTCGTCAAATGGAAAAGTGATGAAGGAGCTGTTGAAATAATATGCCGATGTGCTAATATGCTAATGTGCCGATGCGCGCAAAATACCATCCCGCTTTTTAACCACATAGGAACATAGACCCACATAGTGATTATTCTATGTGCCTATGTTATGTGGTTTATTTTTTTCATCGGCATATTGGCACATCGGCATATCAGCACATTTATTCACCCGGGCACCACACTTATCCTGTACCGCCTTCCCCGCCCTTGAAATTCCGTACTTTTGGCGCATGTCGAAAGAAGCTTCCGCGGAGTCCGCAAACGGAAAATCCTCAGGCAAACCGGCCAAGCCGGAAAAGAGCAAATACAAGCGCATCGTTCGCTGGTTCTGGATCCTGCTGCTTACGCCGTTGATCGGTTTTATCGGGCTGGTGATCTGCATCGCCCTGTTCGCTGATCTTCCGGATGTCGAGCAGCTGCAGAATCCCGAGAGCGATCTCGCAACAGTCGTGCTTTCTTCCGATGGAAAAGAGCTCGGCCGCTTTTATGCCGAGAACCGCGTCAACGTCAAATTCAAGGACATCGATCCGGATGTCATTCATGCGCTCGTGGCAACGGAAGACGAACGTTTCTACGAACACTCCGGCATCGACGGACGAAGCCTTGGACGCGTGCTGTTCAAAACCGTTGCAGGCGGCGATCGCAGCTCCGGCGGCGGTTCCACCATTACGCAGCAGCTGGCGAAAATGCAGTTCCACGGGAGGAAAGCAGAGCACGCCGGCATGTTCCAGCGCGCTTACCAGAAGCTGAAAGAATGGATCATCGCCATTCGCCTCGAACGTCTTTACACGAAGGAAGAGATCGCGGCGATGTACCTCAACAAATACGATTTCAACTTCAACGCCGTCGGCATCAAGTCGGCTGCGAAAGTATATTTCTCGGCTGATGCGGATTCGCTCACGGTGGAACAGGCGGCTACGCTCATCGGCATGTGCCAGAACCCTTCCGCCTGGAACCCGATCCTGAATCCGAATGACGCGGAGAAGCGCCGCAACATCGTGCTGTTCCAGATGAAGAAGAACAACTTCCTCACGCAGGCGCAATTTGATTCGCTGAAGGTCCTGCCCGTTGTCGTTCACTTCTCGCCGGAAAGTCACAACGAAGGACCGGCGCCGTACTTCCGCGAATATCTCCGCGACAATTTTCTCAAGAAGTGGTGCAACGAACATCTCAAGCCGAACGACAAGCCGTATGATCTCTATCGCGATGGCCTGAAAATTTATACGACGATCGATACGCGCATGCAGAAATACGCCGAGCAATCGGTGGACGAGCACATGCGTGACCTGCAGGGTCAGTTCGACAAGACGCTGAAGAATAAACGCAACGCGCCGTTCAGCTGGCGGGTCAAGAAAGAAGAGATCGAGTCGATCATGAACTCGGCGAAGAAACGTTCCGACCGTTATCATCACATGAAGGACAGCGACGCTTCGGACGAAGAGATCGACAAAGCTTTCAATACGCCGGTGGCCATGCGTGTTTTCACGTGGAAAGGCGACAAGGACACGACGATGACGCCGATGGATTCCATCCGCTATTACAAGTCGTTCCTGCAAACCGGCTTCATGGCGATGGAACCGCAGACGGGCTACATCCGCGCGTGGGTCGGCGGCATCAACTTCCGCCATTTCAAATTCGACCACGTGAAAGAAAGTAAGCGACAGGTCGGTTCAACGTTCAAGCCGTTCGTGTATGCGCTCGCGATCCAGGAAGGTTATTCGCCCTGCGACCAGATCCCGTGCGTGCGCACCTGCATCATGGGCGAAGACAAAAAAGAATGGTGCCCGGATAACGCCGGTGGCAAAGCCGATGAGAAGTACGAAGGCCGCATGATCACGCTGCGCAAAGCCCTCGCGCTTTCCATCAATTATATTTCCGCGTACCTCATGAAGCAGTTCGGTCCCGCATCGGTCGTCGCCTTCGCGCGCAACGTCGGCATCACCAGTCCGCTCGACGCGGTGCCTTCGCTCTGTCTCGGAACAGCGGATATTTCGCTCTATGAAATGGTCGGCGCTTACAGCACGTTCGCCAACAAAGGCACGTGGATCGAGCCGACATTCGTAACGCGCATCGAAGACAAGAACGGCAAAGTGCTCGAAGAGTTTGTGCCGAAAACGAAAGAAGCGCTCAGCGAAGAGAAAGCGTACATCATGATCAACCTCATGCAGGGCGTCGTCGATTACGGAACCGGTCAGCGTCTTCGCGGCAAATACAAGCTGATGAACCCGATCGCCGGCAAAACGGGAACGACACAGAACAACTCCGACGGCTGGTTTGTCGGCATCACGCCCGAGCTCGTGGCCGGCGCGTGGGTAGGCGGCGAAGACCGTAGTGTTCACTTCGACCTCACCGAGCAGGGACAAGGTGCCGCCATGGCGCTGCCGATCTGGGGGCTCTTCTTCCAGAAAGTGTACGCCGACAAAACGCTGAAGGTCTCCAAAGGTCCTTTCGACAAACCGTCGAGAAAGATCATGATCGATCTCGATTGCTCGCAGGTCGACAAGGAAGACGACGACGGCGACCCGTACGATCCGAACGGCAGCTCGCTCTTCGGAGAATAGACGCAAAAGAATTTAAACCACGGAGACACGGCAGTGTCAGGTCCCGATACGCTTCGCACTCGACCTGACACTGCCGTACTTTTTTTGTTTTCCCTCATTGCAAAAACCGTATTTTTATTCCGTCTTAAAAGACACACCACCTCATTTACACACGATGAATAAAGTAGTTTCCAGCGCCGAAGAAGCGATCCGCGACATCAACGATAACGCGGTGATCATGCTCGGCGGTTTCGGTTTGTGCGGGATTCCCGAAAACAGCATTGCCGCTCTCGTGAAGAAAGGCGTGAAGAATCTCACCTGCATTTCCAACAACGCCGGCGTCGACGATTTCGGCATCGGGCTGCTGCTGAAAACGCGCCAGGTGAAAAAGATGATCGCGTCGTACGTCGGTGAGAACGCGGAATTCGAACGCCAGCTCCTCAGCGGCGAGCTCGAAGTGGACCTCATCCCGCAGGGCACGCTCGCAACGCGTTCCATGGCAGCGAAATTCGGCATGCCGGCGGTTTGGGTGCGCGCAGGCGTCGGCACGGAAGTCGCTAACGGCAAAGAAACCCGCCGCTTCGATTTCCAGGGCGAGCCGCATGATTACCTGCTCGAGCACGCCTTCAACGCCGACTTCGCCATTGTGAAAGCGTGGAAAGGCGACCGCTTCGGCAACCTCGTTTTCCGCAAGACCGCCCGCAACTTCAACGATCCGATGACCGGCGCAGCGAAGATCACCATCGCAGAAGTCGAAGAGCTCGTTGAGCCCGGCCAGCTGGATCCGAATTCGATCCACGTCCCCGGCATCTACGTGCAGCGCATCTTCAAAGGCGCGCAATACGAGAAGCGCATCGAACAACGAACCGTCCGTAAAAAGTAAAACAGTTCGGAGTCAGGAGTTCGGAGTAATACTCTAAAACTCCGAACTCCTGACTCCGAACTCCAAACTCCCACTCATGAAGCCGTACGCCGAAATCAATTCGAAGAAAGTATATCTCCCGCAGGAGGTCGATCCGCATCGCTTTGAAGTGTGCTCGGTGGAGCGGAACGGAAACACGCAGTACCTGCTCTGCCCGAAAGTGAAAACACGCTACGTGCAGGCGACGGGTCTCGTGATGACGATCGAAGGAAACGAATTCGCTTTCGCGGGCAGCCACAACAAGCTCGCGCGCGGAACGGTTTCGCTCGAAGGCACGACGTTCACACCGGTCAAAGCCGACTGGAGCGCGGGCTCTTCCATTTCGATCCAACACGAGGAAGCGGAAACGGACGAAACGAACGCAGAATAATTTTTCATTGCAATACGAATTTCAATGCTCGATAAAAACGGAATCGCAAAACGCATCGCACAGGAACTCCGCGATGGTTATTACGTCAATCTCGGCATCGGCATCCCCACGCTGGTCGCCAACTATATTCCCAAAGGCATGACGGTCATGCTGCAGTCGGAAAACGGCATGCTCGGCATGGGGCCGTTCCCCTTCGAAGGAGACGAGGACGCTGATCTCATCAACGCCGGCAAACAAACGATCACCGAAATTCCCGGCACCGCGTATTTCGATTCGGGCACGAGCTTCGGCATGATCCGCGCAGGTAAAGTCGACATGACCGTGCTCGGCGCCATGGAAGTGAGCGAAGACGGCGACATCGCCAACTGGAAAATTCCCGGCAAGATGGTGAAAGGCATGGGCGGTGCGATGGACCTCGTCGCTGCTGCGAAAAACATCATCGTCGCCATGCAGCACGTCAACAAAGCGGGTGAATCGAAGCTGTTGCCGAAATGCTCGCTGCCGCTTACCGGTGTGAAATGCGTGAAGAAGATCGTCACCGAACTCGCGGTGCTGGAAGTCGTTCCCGGCAAAGGATTCGTCCTGCTCGAGCGCGCGCCCGGCGTTTCTGTTGAAGAAATTCAGAAAGCCACGCTCGGCAAGCTGATCATCGAAGGCGATGTTCCGGAGATGGTGCTCGATTAATTCTTTATAACGCGAGAAGAGAAATGAACCACGGAGACACGGGGACACGGAGGAGCGCAAATCTCCGTGCCTCCGTGTCTCCGTGGTTTTTATATGTTCCATCGCTTCTTCTTTTCATTTACATTCTTCTTCGTGCGAAGCTGGTGGCGCTGAACTGGGACGAAGCGTTCACGTTTTTCGAATTCGTTCGTCACCCGAAATGGACGCCGCATGATTTCAATTACATGTCGGCAAACAATCATTTGCTGAATACGTGGCTGATGAAATGCAGCGTAACGTTTTTCGGCGAAAGTGAATTGGCGCTGCGATTGCCGAACGTGCTTGCCGGCGGTGTTTTCTTTTTTTACGTCACGAAATTGCTGGCGAAGATCTGCGCGAAACCGTGGCAGGTGTTCGCAGGATTTTGCCTCGATGCGCTGAATCCGTTCCTGCTGGATTTCTTCAGCATGGCGCGCGGGTACGGACTTTCACTCGGGCTGCTGGCGGCGGCGCTCTTTTATCTCGTGCAATCTGTTGAAGCGGAATTCAAAATCAAACACGCTTTACTTGCACAGCTGCTGCTTGCGATCGCCATTCTTGCGAACCTCACGCTGATCATTTTTCTCGTAGCGGTAACGGGCGTGCTGTTGCTGCTCGTGTGGCGGCGGGGAAAAATAATTCAGCTGTTGTTGCTGCTGCCGCTTCCCGCATTGCTGCTGATCTTTCTCTGGCCGTATTATCATCAGCTGAAAACGGTCGGCGCATTTTTTTACGGGGAAGAAGTGCAAACGTTCCGCAGCTGGCTGGATTCGCTGGCAACACCGATGGCGTATACGCTTTCGTGGACGCAGCCGTACTTGCGCACGCTGCTCGCGATCTTCTTCTGTCTCCCGTTTTTTTACACGCTTTATCGCTTACGCAAATTATTCAGCGCACCTTCATCGCGCATCGCCACGATCCTTTGCCTGCCGTTTGCGCTGGTGATTGCGGGCTCGTTCCTCCAGCATTATTTGCTTGGCACGAACCTGCTTGCGGGCCGCACGGCGCTGTTCTTTTTTCCGCTGGCGGCTTTTTCGTGGATCGTCGCGCTGAAAGAAGAAGAGCGGAAAGTGAGCAACATCCTGCTCGGATTTTCTTCCGCGGTGTTCCTGCTGCTGTTCCTGTTCACGATGAACATGCATCTCTTCATCGATTTCCGCGAGCAGGCCGATGTGAAAGCAGCGCTGCAGAAAATCAAAGAGCAAAACGTTCCCGCAGAAGAACCGCTCTTCGCGCGCAGCATCCGCACCGATCTTCCGTACGACCTGCCGATGAATTATTACCGCATGCGTTTCGGTCTCGATCAATTCAGTCACATCCTCCGCAAGGAAAATATCGAAGGCGAAAGCTGGTTCTACGATGTATGCGACAGCGCGAAACTTCCCGCAGGCCTGCAGCTCGTGCAGTATTTTCCCGCAACGCACACTGCGCTCTGCCGCCCCGCAACCCCAGCGCACTTCCGCAACCGCGCCGAAGTCTGGCAGGATTTCGAACACGAAGATCCGTACCGCGAGTTGCTGCGGGATACGCTGTTCCTCGGCGACCAGGGAACGTTCGCCGACGCTGCGCACGAATACAGCATCGGCGTTCCGATCGTGGTGGCGGATTCCATTCGTGAAAACGTCAGCGCGGTAACCGTGAGTTGTCGTTTGCGTTACACGACGCGCAACACTTCGGCGCTGCTGATGTTCGTTTTCACCAATGAAAAAGAAGAGGTGATCGAAACGATGCACTTCTCTGAGCTTTCCGTCAAAGCGGGCGAATGGTCGGTGACCGGCTGGACGCGCCCGCTTCCTGCGCACACGAAAAAAGTGCGGGTGTTCTTATGGAACAGGGATAAAGCGCGGGTGTACATGGACAACGTCGCGATCCGTTTGCTGGAGAAAGTGTAGCGCCGGTATGCGCTTGAGGGTTGGATGGCGTGCTGTTGATTGCTGCGAATACAAAAGCGCGGCGGAATTTTTACACCGCTTCTTCGCCCAGTCTGCCCGTCCTGCTTCTTAAAGGCGCCGGCACCTCCCCGAAAAAACACTATTTTCGCATACTTTACTCATGCCGACCACCCGGAAACTTTCCATCGTCATTCCCGCTTACAACGAAGCAAAAACCATCCACCTCATCCTGGACAAGGTACTTGCGGTGCAGCTCGTTGGCGACTTTCAAAAAGAGATCCTCATTGTCAACGATTGTTCGAAAGACAATACGGCCGAAGTGATCGAACAATACATCGCCGCGCACCCGGGGCACGACATTCGTCTTTTCAACCAGCCGTACAACCAGGGAAAAGGCGCCGCGCTGCACAAAGGCATCGAGATCGCCACCGGTGATTACATCGTGATCCAGGATGCCGATCTCGAATACGATCCGGAAGAATACAACGTGCTGCTGAAGCCGATCCTCGGCGGATTTGCCGACGTTGTTTTCGGTTCGCGCTTCATGGGCGGAAAGCCGCATCGCATTCTGTTCTTCTGGCATACGATCGGGAACAAATTCCTCACGTTCCTCTCGAATATGTTCACCAACCTCAACCTCTCGGACATGGAAACCTGCTACAAGCTGTTCCGCGCCGACATGGTGAAATCGCTTTTGCTGAAAGAGAAACGTTTCGGGTTCGAGCCGGAAGTCACCGCAAAAATTTCCCGCATCAAGAACGTGCGCATTTACGAAGTCGGCATTTCCTACTACGGCCGCACGTACGAGGAAGGGAAAAAGATCGGCTGGAAGGACGGCTTCCGCGCGATCTGGTGCATCATCCGTTACAATCTTTTTGACCGACGCCATCTCCGGTAAGAATGAACTGGAAGGACATACTCCGGCGGGCGAGGCCTGAAAAAGGTTTGGCGCTGACCCTGTTGATCGGGATCTTCCTTTCGTGGTTCTACTTTCACAAGCTCTTCCGCGATCCTGCGCATACGTACTTCAGCCAGCTCGGCGACGGCTTCCAGATCTATTACGAAACGATCTATCACAACCGTTACGACAAAACGTACTGGCACCAGGAAAGCACGAATTATCCGTACGGCGAAGGCCTGTTCTTCACCGGCGCGCTGCCCTTCATCACCAACCTCGTTCGCCCGTTCGATCACACCGGCAACGGCGCCATTTGGCTCATCAACATGATGATGCTGCTTTCTCCGCTCATCGGCGCCGTTTTCATCTACCTCATTTTCCGTCACCTGAAAGTGCATTGGATCTATGCGGCGATCTGCGCGAACGGAATTGCCTTTCTCTCGCCGCAGATCATGCGCATGGGCGGGCACTATTCGCTGCAATGGGTCTTTCTCATTCCGGCGTTCGTGTATTTGCTGCTGAAGTTTTACGATTATCCCAACCTGAAAAAATCCTGGGCAATCGCCTTCCTTGTTTTTCTTGGTGGAGCGACGCATCTCTATTTTCTCGTTTTCTTTTTTGCGCTCGGCGGAATTTACTGGCTGGTGCTTTTCGTCACGCGCGATCGCGGTTTCGGACGATGGCTGTTCTCCGTCAAGCATGCGTCGATCCAGCTGCTGCTGCCGGCCGCGCTGATCCTGTTCATTCAAGGCGCCACCGACAGCGTCACCGACCGGACAACGTTTCCGTGGGGCTACACCGTTTTTCATTCGAACACCGACGGACTTTTTTATCCGTGGCTGATGCCGTATGAGCCGCTCTTCAGCAAGATCTTCAAGCACACGGAACCGGAATGGGAAGGACTTTGCTACACGGGCATGGCGGCGATGCTCGGGCTGATCATCATCCTGTTCGTGCAGCTGTATCGTTTGGTCAAAGGACGTTTCCGTTTGCTGCTTTCGGTAACGGATAATAAAACGCTGAACATTTTATTCTGGATGTCGGTGTTCCTCGCGTGGTTCGCCTGCGGTCACCCGATTGTCGGGCAGCACGAGAACTGGTTGCCGTATCTCGGCCCGCTGAAACAATTCCGTGCGGTCGGCCGTTTTGCGTGGGCGTTTTATTACCTGGCGAACATCGTTGTCGTTTATCGCATCTACAAGCTCTTCCAGGGAAAACGTATTGCGCAGGTGGCGCTGTGCACGATCATCGCGGGGTTCCTGCTGAACGACGGCTACTTCTATCGCCGTTACAACAACGTGCAGTACAACAACCCGCTGCCGACCATCAACGATCCGCAATGTTTGCTGCCGGAAAATCAATGGCGGAAGAAAGTCGATCCGAAAAAATTCCAGGCGATCCTGCCGTTGCCGTTCTATTCCATCGGTTCCGAAAACCTCGCGAAGCAACCGCCGCCGGGCTCCGACATTATTTTCCAGAGCTACACCGCTTCGATCCAGACCGGCCTTCCCATCTTCGCCACCTGCGGCGCTCGCGTGTCGATCAGCCAGACGTACAAGATGCTGTCGATGGCGTTCGACCCGGTACAGCCATTCGGTGTGCTCAATGATATTCACGATACGCGGCCGTTCCTGCTGCTTGTCGGCAACAATCCGAAAGATTCGCTCACGCCGAATGAAAAACGCATTCTTTCTTATGCGAAACCGATCGACAAGTCCGAGCACTTCGATCTCTTCAGCCTGTCGTTGGAAGATCTGAAGAGCGTGTACAGCCGCTGTTACGCGGAAGTGCAGCAGTCGTATGAGCAGAAAGCAAAATATCCGTTCGGAAAATTCCTGCTGTCGGATTCCGCGGCGCCGGTGATCTACAAATCGTTCGACGACGACAACGGTTACGCGTACAAAGGCGCGCACGGCAGCACGTGGATGATCCGCGGCTTCAACGTGATTTACGATTCCCTCGTGCCGCAGGGTGACGTGGTGTTCAGCTTCTGGATGAACAATATGGACAAGGACCTGTATTCGCGCACTGTGATGGAAGCGTTCGTCACCGATACAACCGGCAAATGCATTTTCTACGACGCGGTCGGCACGATGTGGCGCGTGCAGGCGCTCGACGGTTCGTGGGCGTTGATTGAAGATCGTTTTCACGCCGATCTGCCGAAAGGCCATCTGAAGATCACGCTCTGGAACCTCGATCATAAAGTCGGCGTTTTCGAAGACGTCGATGAGCTGCTGATCCGTCCTGCGTCGACCGACGTTTTCAGCAAAGACGGATCAACGTATTTTCTCAACAATCGTTATTACAAGCCGGGGAAATGACGAAGCTGAGCATCATAGTGCCTTCGTACAAAAGCGCCGATACGCTTCGTTCGCAGCTGCCGCCGTTTTTGAAATGGCTGCGCGATGAACATTTCGATTTCGAGATGATCGTGGTGGACGACGGCTCGCAGGATAACGGCGCGACGGAAAAAGTGGCGCTGGAGAACGGCTGCACGTTTATCGGTCTTCCGGAAAATCTCGGGAAGGGCGGGGCCGTGCGTGCGGGCATGCGCCAGGCGAGCGGGAAGTACCGCATCTTCACCGACGCGGATATTCCTTTCGAATACGAAGCCGTGCGCAGCTTTCTGCATTATCTCGAAGACAAAGAATTTCACGTGGCCGTCGGAGACCGCACGCTCCCGGAGTCGCATTATTTTTCCGAGATCAAAGGCAGCCGCAAGATGGGCAGCAACATCTTCACGTTCTTCGTCGGAAGGTTCGTCACCACCGGTCTCTTCGACACGCAATGCGGCTTCAAAGGATTTACGTCGGAAGTGGCGGAAGATCTTTTTTCCGTAGCGCGCCTCAACGGTTTCGCCTTCGACGTAGAGCTGCTGTACATCGCGCTGAAAAGAAATTACGACATCAAGCGTTTGCCCGTCACGTTCCGCAGCAGCCACGATCAGTCGAGTGTCAGCCTCATGCGTCATGCGCCCGGGATGCTGCTCGATCTTTTCCGGATCAAATGGAACCACCTGCTCGGCCGGTACAGCTCGCGGAAGAAATAGTATTTTTACCCGATCAATCTGCTAATGTGCGAATATGGAAAATGTGCTAATGCATATTTCATTAGCACATTAGCACATTAGCAGATTGGCACATTAGCACATTAGCCCGATGAACCGCGACCTCACCAACGTTATCCGTTATTTCATGGACGAATGGATCCCGCCTGCGATCCGTGACAGCCGTTGGTTCATGTACCCGTTTTTCTGGCTGGCGTATCGTGGAAAAAACATCCGCGAGGTGATGGATTTCAAAAGCCGCGTCCACCAGTTTACGGCGGAAGATTACGATCGTTTCTACAACAATCTCGACACGATCTCGCGCAACCGCATCACCGACCTCAATAAGCCGAGCCTGAATTTTATTCTCGACAAGATCGATCCCACAGCGAAAACGCTGATCGACGTCGGTTCGGGAAACGGTTATTTGCTGCGGCAGATCCACGAGCGTCATCCGAACCTGGAGCTTACCGGCTTCGACATCAAAGACAAGGACGACTCGACGGTTTACAAATACGTCAAAGGCAACATCGAGCAGATGCCGTTCCCGGATAAATCGTTCGACGTGGTGACGTGCAGCCATACCGTGGAGCACCTCGTGAAGCTCGAGCAATGTTTGGCGGAGCTCGTTCGCATCGCGCGCAAGCAGGTGTTCATCGTGACGCCGTGCCAGCGGTATTACTACTACACGCTTGATGAGCATGTGAATTTCTTCACCTTCAAAGAAGAGCTCACGTCAAAAATCCCGCTGAAGAATTTCTCGTGCGAGAAGATGAATGGGGATTGGGTGTATTTGGGTAAGGTGGAGTAAAATTTTGCGTTCGCAATCGCAGGAGACGATTGCTTTTAACCACGGAGTTTCACAGAGTTTTTTCACAGAGGGTCACAGAGCTCTCTGTGTAACTCTGTGCATAACCTCTGTGTACACTGTGGTAAAACGCGGAACGCTTCTTCAACTACCGAACGCCATACCCTTAATGCGCCGTATCCGCTTCAAGGAATACTTTACGTTAAAGATGTTCTTCCCGTTCAGCGAACGAAGTGCCAACCTTGAACCTGAAACTTTGAACCGGGAACTTCAAAACGCCGTCATCCGCTTCCGCGCCATTGACGCACGGATATCATCCAGCTCGCCTTTCGGGATAGCGCCGATCAGCTTTTGCGTGTACGCCGTTTTCGGGTTGTTGTAGATCTCGTCGGCGTCGCCCATCTCTTCGATCTTGCCGCGGTTCATCACGACCATGCGATCGCTCATGAACTTGACGACGCTCAGGTCGTGCGAGATGAAGATGTAGGTGAAATTGAATTCCTGCTTCAGCTCGTTGAGCAGGTTCAATACCTGTGCCTGCACGGAGACGTCGAGTGCGGAAACCGATTCGTCGCAGATGATGAATTGCGGCTTGAGCGCGAGGGCGCGCGCGATGCAGATGCGCTGGCGTTGACCGCCGGAGAACTCGTGCGGGTAACGATAGAAATGCGTCTCGTTCATGTTCACGCGGCGCAGCAGCTCGATGACGCGTTCCTTCCGTTCGCGGTCGCTTTTGCCGATGCCATGCACGCGCATCGGTTCCATGATGGCGTTGCCGATCGTGATGCGCGGGTTCAGCGAAGAATACGGATCCTGGAAGATGATCTGGATGTCTTTGCGCAGCGCGCGCATTTCCGTCCGCGACAGCTTCGTGATGTCCTGGCCCTTAAAGAAAATCTGTCCGCCTGTCGGTTCGATGAGACGAAGGATCGTGCGGCCCAATGTCGTTTTTCCGCAACCGGATTCGCCGACCAGGCCCAGCGTTTCGCCGGGATACACTTCGAAGCTCACTTCGTCGACGGCTTTCACCACGCTCAACGGTTTTCCCATGGCGCTTTTGCTGGTGACGAAATGCGTTTGAATACCGTCAATCTTCAGGATCGGGTCGCGTGCGTAAAGTTTGCGGTGCTGCTCACGGCGTTCCTCTTCGGTAACCACGAGGCTGTGCGTGACTTCCAGCACCGAACGGTTTTTCTGGATGATCGTGCCGCTCTCGTCGGTCGACATAAAATCCGAAACCGTCGGGAGCCAGTGCAATCGCTTGTTCAGCGGCGGGCGGCAGGCGAGGAGGCTCTTCGTGTACGGGTGCTGCGGGTTGGAGAAAATTTCCAGCACCGTGCCGTGCTCCACGATCTTGCCCTTGTACATTACCACCACGCGATCGGCCAGCTCGGCAATGACACCGAGATCGTGCGTGATGAACATGATGCTCATATTGTGCGAAGCCTGCAGGTCGCGCATGAGATCGAGAATGGTTTTCTGTACCGTCACGTCGAGCGCGGTGGTCGGCTCGTCGGCGATGAGCAGCTGCGGGTTGCACGACATCGCCATCGCGATCATCACGCGCTGTTTTTGTCCGCCGGAGATCTGGTGCGGGTAAGCGTCGAAAATGCGTTGCGGATCGGGAAGCTGCACTTGCTCAAAAAGCTTGATCGTCATCTCACGCGCTTTCTTCTCGGCGGGAGAATAGAAACGAAGTCCTATGCGCTGTCCGCTCTTGATTCGGCGATACACGTACACACCGGCAAGAATGAGAAAATAAGCAGCGATCGTGGAAGAGATGATCAGGTCGCGCAGCTGGATACGCGCCAGCACGTCGGGATCGAGATGCGAAGAAGGGCGACTGAGGTTCAGCAGCACCAGCGTGATCGCCGAAAGTGCCGTGATGATGCGCAATCCCCATCCGTAAAGAAAGCGCTGGTAACGATCCGACTTTTTCGCGCCGGGATATTTTTTATGCTGGAGAATGGCTTCCATCACCTGTTCCCCGCAGGTATAAACAGGGTTCAGCGAAGTCATCGGCTCCTGGAAGATCATCGCGATCTCGTTGCCGCGATACTTCCGCATTTTCTTCTCTGAAATTTTCGCCAGGTCGATCTGCCCGTCTTCGCGCGAGTTGTAGAGGATCTCGCCGCCGGTAATTTTCCCGGGAGGATTCGGGATCAACCCCATGGCCGAAAGCGCCGTCACCGATTTCCCGGAGCCGGATTCACCTACGATACCAATAGTTTCGCCTGCGCGGATCGTAAACGAAATATCGTTGACCGCCTTCACTGTCTCATTCTCCGTTCTGAACTCGGTAACGAGGTTACGCACTTCGAGCAATACGCCGGAGCTGTTGCTTTCCGGAAACTGGCTTTCCATAGAACCCTAAAAATACGGAAAAGGTGCGAAGTTGCGGGGTTGCGTGGTGCGCCTGAATGTAAAGTGTGTGGAACGTGCGCTTAAGTGCCCTCAAGTGTCTTAAGTGGTCGCCCGCCGCACCCGCAGCCTGCCGAACTCCCCGGTTACGGCAAAATCAACGAATCCCCCGTAGGAGCACCCAGACTATCCATCCCCGGAGGCAACAAATCAAACGTCTTGTCGAAGAAAACAATCGTCAGCTTGCCGTACGCATATTCCGGGTCTTCGCTCAGCTGAATTTTCGCCGGGCGTTTTCCCTGGTCGACGGTCCAGGTATACGTATCGTCCGTTTCTGCCGGGCCGCCGTATTTCAGCGAGAAGTAATTTCTGAAATCCGCCAGCAGCGAATCGCCGTTCTGCTCATCCTTCAGGAAAATTTCCAGCGTCACCGTATGCAGGCCTTTCTCGTCGAAATTGCATTCGTACGTGTATTCTTTATTCGGCGCCGTTTTTCCTTCGAACAATAATGTCTGGCCCTGCTCGAGGCTGAGGCTGTCTTTCGGTGTCGCGTATTTTTTCACTTCCGCTTCCGTCATGCCCAGCATTACACCATGAAACAATCCCGAATCACTGATCAGGATCTCCGGCAGCACGCCGTGAAATTTCGAAATGATGGAGGTCGGCGCTTCGGGAGTGGAGGAGCAACCGGCAAGCAGCAGGCAACAAACAGGAAGACCCAGAAAATAGTGCGACAGGCGCATAACAGAGAAAAATCTGCGGTAAAGATAGAAAGGAATGTGCCAATATCGTTGGTGATGTGTTGATATGCTGATTTGCCGATATGCTGATGAAAATGCGCAACAAATTGGGGAAAATGAGAACGTTCATCCGCTTCTACCCGGTGAAAGTTCTTATGTTAAATAGTTACGATTCTGTTTTTGGGCTGCGCGGAACGTAAATCAACCGCCTCAACGTAACTTTACCTGCCGTAAAAAATCAGCACATCAGCATATCGGCAAATCAGCACATCTATTTTTTCCCCATGGAAAAACTCCAGAACTACATCAACGGCCAGCTCGTCGCTCCGGCGTCCGGCAAATACCTCGACAATTACCAGCCTGCTACCGGCAAAGTCTATTCGCTCATTCCGGATTCCGATGCGGCCGATGTGCAGCAGGCGGTGAACGCGGCGAAAGCGGCTTTCCCGTCGTGGTCGGTGACGCCCGTGGAAAAGCGCGCGAAGCTGATGATGAAAGTCGCTTCGATCATCGAGCGCGATATGGATGCGTTCGTGAAAGCGGAATCAAAAGACAACGGCAAAACGGTACACACCGCGGGTTTGGTCGACATTCCCCGCGCCGTCAGCAACCTGGAATTTTTTGCGACCGGCATCATGCATTTTGCGGCCGAGTCGCACATGACGGAAGACGTCGCCGTCAACTACACGATGCGCATGCCGATTGGCGTCGTCGGTTGCATCTCGCCGTGGAATTTGCCGCTATATCTCTTTACGTGGAAAATTGCGCCGGCGATTGCGGCCGGTAACTGCGTTGTCGCCAAACCGTCGGAAGTGACGCCAATGACGGCTTACCTGCTTTCCAAAGCCTGCATCGAAGCGGGACTGCCGGCGGGCGTGCTCAACATCGTGCACGGTCTCGGCGGAAAAGCAGGACAGGCCATCGTGGAGCACCCGGAGATCAAAGCGGTTTCTTTCACCGGCGGAACTAAGACCGGTGCCGGCATTGCGGCGACTGCTGCGCCGATGTTCAAAAAACTTTCGCTCGAGCTCGGCGGCAAAAACCCGAACATCATTTTCGCCGATTGCGATTTCGATCTCATGCTGAAAACGACGATGCAGTCGTCTTTCGCCAACCAGGGAGAAATTTGCCTCTGCGGCTCGCGCATTTTTGTCGAGCGACCGATCTACGAGAAATTCAAAAAGGCATTCGTCGAAAAAACCAAAGCGCTGCGTCCCGGCGATCCTTCCGATCCGAATTCCCGTCTCGGCGCGATCGTGTCGCAGCAGCACATGGAGAAAATTCTCTCCTATATCGATCTCGCGCAGCAGGAAGGCGGCACGGTTCTCTGCGGCGGAAAACGCGTGGAGATGCCCGGTGAGCTGAAAGACGGCTGGTTCCTCGAGCCGACGATCATTGAAGGACTTTCTTACGATTGCCGCACGAACCAGGAAGAAATTTTCGGGCCGGTCGTAACCATCATGCCGTTCGATACGGAAGAAGAAGTGCTGATGATGGCGAACAGCACGATGTACGGACTGGCCGCTTCCATCTGGACGAACAACCTCACCCGCGCGCATCGTGTGGGTGCGGCGGTGCACAGCGGCATCATCTGGATCAACTGCTGGCTGTTCCGCGATTTGCGCACGCCGTTCGGTGGCATGAAAGGTTCGGGCGTGGGACGCGAAGGCGGCTTCGAAGCGCTGCGTTTCTTCACGGAACCGAAGAATATTTGCATCAAGCTGAAGTAACATGCGCCGCTGGATTTTCTTCGCTGCTCTTCCGTTACTCGCCGCCTGCGGTTCTTCTGCAGAGATGACGAAGGAAGATTCCGTCGCACTCGTCGATTCTGTGAATGCCGCGACTGCAGCCCAGGATTCTTCCGCGCACGAAAAACCAACGCCGCAACCCAACGCATCCGATAATTCCAACGCGCTCGGCTGGACGATCTTCGGCAAATATCCCGAAGGCGACAAGAGCGGTTGCGGCTGCAACTTCTGGGAGCAGGACGATCCCCGCACCGCCGAAAACCTTTTCTTCTCCATCGACTTCGACGGTCACGCGTTCGTTTCCATCAAAGGAAAAGAAACGAAGCTCAACGTCGTTCAAACGAACCGCGAAAAGCAATCCTTCCCCGGCGATACGCTGCACGAAATTTATTCCAACGGCAAATTCCGTCTCGAGCTCGATCTCATTTACAAGAAAAGCGTCGGCGACGAAGTGCAGCTGTACAAAGGCAAAGCAACGCTCTCTTCCGAAGGCAAAGAAGTGGAAACCGGCGTCACCAGCGAGTGCGGCTGCTGAGGAATATGCCGATTTGCCAATATGCTGATGTGCCGATGCGCGCAAATGCCATCCCACTTTTTAAAACCACATAGAGAAACATAGGCACATGGCTATGTGTTTCCTATGTGGTTTTATTTTTTCATCAGCATATCGGCACATCAGCAAATCGGCATATCTATTTCCCATTGACTGATTGCTGCATTTTGCACTACCTTTCCTGAAACCAAAACGTTACACTCATGCTTCAGACGTACTTCTCCCACGCTCCGTGGTTACAAATCATCGTAAGCGCAGTTGTTTATTTTGGTATCGGCGCGGTGTGGTATGCGCCACCGGTCTTCGGTAATTACTGGGGCGCCGCGCACAAGATCGACATGACGAACAAAGACGAAGCCCGCAAGCAGATGCCGCGGCTGTTCGCCACCACGTTCGTGCTTACGTTCCTGATGGTGCTCGTGCTGGGATTGCTGTTCGCAAAAATGGGAACGGTGAAATGTGTTCCGGGCATTGAGGCGGGGCTCTGCATCTCCGGCTTCATCGCTGCGGCGCTCGGCATCAATTATTCTTACCTGCAGAAGCCGTTCAAGCTTTGGGTCATCGACTCCGGGTATCATGCAGTTGGACTCGCGCTCTCCGGTGCGATCCTCGCGGCGTGGCATTGATCGTAATTCATTCCAATAAAAAAGGTGCGTGGGAATTCATCACGCACCTTTTGTTTTTATGGGGAGAATGTGGCTTTAACCACTGAGGTACACAGAGGCCACCATGTTCATTCGTCTTACTGAATCACCGCCCGCTTCGTCGATACGGTGTGCGCGCTGAAGTAGCCGAGCGCTTTGTTCGAGAGATTCGACACCGGGTTGGCCGGCGCGCCCGTCTGCCCGCTCACCGTTTGCTCGAGGCTGAAGTAATACTGGTACACCGGCTTGTCGATGCAATACAATGCGAGGTCGATCGTGTCGCCGGTGACGTATTCCGTTTCAAAATCGAAGAGCGGCTGGCCGTTCATCAGTCCGTCGTTGAACGCATCGTCGTAGATGAAAATGCCGTTGTTGCGCTCATGGTTCACGTACTCGACGACGCGGTAGTAATTTCCTTTTCCCGCCGGATCGTAATACACCGGGATGAGGTATTTTCCGAACGCCGGATCATCGACCACCCACACGCTGTCGAGCGGAACATTATTCGGCATGGTGCTGGAAGCCGTGTACGTTTTTCCTTCGGCCACCACCGTCAGCGTGTACGTGCGGCCGGGCGTTCCCTGCAGCGTGCTCGTCTGGTAAATGCCGGGAGATGTTTCATTCAGCGTTTCGGTATTGCCCACGTTGTCTGCGATGGTTACCGTAGCGCCGCTTACGCCCGGAAATGTATTCGACTCCGAAAAGTTCACCGTCTTGGTGAGCTGCACGGTGTACGGACCGGGCTGGTCCGTGACGTTGCCTTCGATCACGAGCTGCGGATCTTTGGAATTCAGATCGACGTCGATCACTTTCTGGCAGGAAGCGAAGAGGCCGATGGTGGCGATGGATATGAAGAGAAGCTTTTTCATAGCGAAGTAGCGTTGGATCAGAAACGGAAATTGTAAGTAACGGAAGGCACCATGCGGAACAGCGACGTCTGAACGGCCTGTGTTTTCGTAGCGTCGTTCGGGTCCTGGCGGAACGTGATCGTGTAAGCGTTCTCGCGGCCGTACACGTTGTACACCGAGAAGTTCCAGCTCGATTCGAATTTCTCCGTCTTTTTGCGTTCCCACGTCGCGCCGATGTCGAGACGGTGATACGCCGGCATGCGGTAGCCGTTGCGCTCGGTGTAATAGAACTGCACCTGCCCGTCGACCATGTATTTTCCGCTGGGGAATGTGACTGCTGCGCCGGTGTTGTATACCCACGTTGCCGCCAGCGACCATTTCGGCGTGAGGTCGTACATCGCGACGATCGATACGTCGTGTGTGCGGTCCTGCTTCACCGGATACCAGTTGCCGTCGTTGATGAGCGTGATTTTTCTTTCGCTGCGGGAAAGCGTGTAGCTCACCCAGCCGGTCAGCTTGCCGTATTTTTTCTTGACGAAAAGTTCAACGCCGTACGCGCGACCATTGCCGAACAGCAGCTCACCTTCCACTAATTCGTTGGCCTGCGTGTTCGCGCCGTTCTTGTAATCGATCTGGTGCTGCATCGCTTTGTAATAAATTTCGACGCTGGCTTCGATCGTATTCTCGCGGAAGTTGCGGTAATAACCGATCGCGTACTGGTCGGCGAGCTCCGGCTGGATGATCGGGCTGCTCATCACCCACAGGTCCGTCGGGCTGGTCGAGGTGGAATTCGACAGCAGGTGCAGGTATTGCGTGTTGCGCGCGTAGGAAATTTTCAGCGAGCTCTTCTCATTGAAAATGTATCCCGCAGAAATGCGCGGCTCGATGTTGAAATACGTCTTTACGATTTCATTCTTGCCATAGCTCGACGTGTCGGAAACGTTGCCTTCGCTGTCGAACGAATAGAAATCGCCTTTGCCGAGAATGCTGAACGCGCTGCCGCGAACACCGTACGTCACATTCAACCGATCGGTGATGTTCCACTCGTCGCCGATATATGCCGCGTTCTCCCAGCCGAAGCGGTCCTGCAACTTGAGCGGGTTGATCGTGGAATTATCCGTCGCGGTGATCTGTCCCGGCGTTACGGTGTGGTAAATGCTGTTGATGCCGAAACGGACCTGGTGCTTCGGGTTCGGGAAGAACTGGTATTCGTGCTTGAAATTGTAGTCGCGGATCTTCGAGGTGATATCGAAATCCGCCGAGCTGCCGCTGATGGAAATTTTGTAGCTGTAATTGCTGAAGATGAACGACGTGTTCGAGAACAGCCGGTCGTTCGTCACGTGGTTCCAGCGCAGCGTGCCGGTCGCATTGCCCCAGTCGATGCCGAATGCGTTCGCCAGCCCGATCATGTCGCGTCCGAAATAACCGGAGAGGAAGATCCGGTTGCGGTCGTTGATCGCGTAGTTCGCTTTCAGGTTGAGATCGTAGAAATACAGCTGGCTGTTCTTCGTCGTTTCGTTATTCGAAAGCTTGAGGAAAATGTCGGCATACGTGCGGCGCCCGGTCACGAGGAACGAACCTTTGTTTTTCACGATCGGTCCTTCCACGTTGAGCTTCGAAGAGATGAGGCCGAGCCCGCCGCTGACGTGGTAACGCTGGTTGTTGCCGTCGTTCATTTTCACGTCGAGCACCGAAGCGAGCCGTCCGCCGTATTGCGCCGGCGCATTGCCTTTGTAAACGGTGAGGTCTTTGATCGCATCCGAATTGAACGTCGAGAAAAAGCCGAGCAGGTGAGAAGCGTTGTACACCGGCGCTTCGTCCAGCAGGATGAGGTTCTGGTCCGCCGCGCCGCCGCGCACGAAGAAACCGCTTCCGCCGTCGCCGCCCGATTTGATGCCCGGCAGCAGCTGGATCGTTTTGAGCACGTCTTTCTCGCCGAACAGCACGGGGATCTTGTTGATCTCTTTGATGTCGAGACGCTGCGCGCCCATCTGCGGATCGGTGACGTTTTCGTCTTTGCGCTCGGCGGTGATGACGACCGTTTCTTTCGTGAGCGAAGTGTCTTCCATCTGCACTTCGACTTTCTGGTTCTGGTGCAGCGCCAGCGGGATCGACTGCG
>CAMLEF010000033.1 GCA_946478675.1 uncultured Flavobacteriales bacterium
CATCGAAGAAACGACGGAAAGCCCGTACACGTAACCGCTGCAGCCGAGGTTGATGTCGAATGCCGCTGTGGTTTTCGGAAGACCGAGCTTTCCCTGCAGCACGACGGAAGTGGCCGGCAGGAAATAATCCGGCGACTGCGACACGAACACCAGCAGCCCGATCTCTTCTTTCTTCCAACCGAGCTCCGCGATCAGTTTTTCTGCCGACAACAGGCAGAGGTCGGAAGTCGTCATGCCCGGCGGAGCGATATGCCGCGAGGCGATGCCGGTAGTTTTGATGAGGAGGTTACGTTCCGCCCCGGTGATGCGCGAATAATCTTTGTTATCCTCTTTTGCTTTCGGAACTGCCGCAGCAATTCCGCGCAACCGCATGCCGTTGACGGAAAAAAAAGCCATGTCAGGAACGGCTGGAGATAAGTTGATAAACGTCCTGCACGGTGACGCATTTGCGCAGGTCTTCGCCGGTGAGCGTAACGTTGTATTCGGTTTCCGAAAGCGCGATGAGCACGAGCGCATGCATGGAGCTCCATTCGGGAAGCTCGCGATAGCTGGTGCCGGGCTGCAGTGTTCCCGGGGTGAGCCCGTCGATTTCGGATTCTAATTTCTGAATGAAGGTGGAGATGTCGTCCATAAGAAGGAGCTCCGTGGGGAGTCATTTCAAAAGTAGGAATTTCGGGTGGAAGAGCGGGGAGGAAAAGAATGGAAGAGAATGGAATGGAGTGGGAGCAGAAGCAGGAGAGAAAACTGCAAGACCCGAAAGGTTTTAAAAACCTTTCGCGTTTTATGCGTGTGCGTGTATGCGCTTCGCCTAGGGTGCGCGGTGTGCTTTTGAAGTCAACGAACCTTAATGCTGCGCGATCGGAGGCAAAATTGCAAGACCCGAAAGGTTTTAAAAACCTTTCGCGTTTTCGTCGTGCGCATTTGCAGATGCTTCGCGTTGTGTGCGCTGTGAGCGGGCGAGGGCAACTACTGCAAGACTGCGCGATGCGAATCAAAATTGTAAGACCCGAAAGGTTTTAAAAACCTTTCGCGTTTTATGCGTGCGCATTTGCAGATACGCTTCGTGATGGATGCGCTGTGTGAACGTCAACGAACAGCAAGCTCTGCGGTTCCAATCAAAACTGTAAGACGCGAAAGGTTTTTAAAACCTTTCGCGTCTTACACTGCGCCTTACTGCGCACGAAGCAAAAAAATCTAACGCTAAAACCGCGCAATCGCAGCTCCCCACGACAGTCCCACCCCAAAAGCCGCCAGCACCACCGTCATCCCCGGCTTCAACCGTCCGTTCAACCGCGATTCATACAGCGCAATCGGAATCGTACCCTGAACCGTATTGCCGAAATCCGCCATGCAATGCACAAATTTCTCTTCCGGGATATTCATCTTTTTCCGCAGCGTTTCATTCAGGAAAACATTCGGCTGATGAAAAACGAAAAGATCGACGTCATTCTGCGAAAGGCCGGCTTTCTTCAGCACGTCGCTGATCATTCCCGGGACGGTGCGCATCGTAAAAAGAAAAACGCCGACGCCATCCATGGAGAAATGAGCGTTGCTGGTGATGTTACCGTATTCGTCCGTCAATTCAGCGTAAGAAGCATCCGTCAGCGGATGGCGCGTACCGCCGTCGCGCACGATGATCTTTTCGAAGCCCGTTCCATCGGTACCGAATACGAAAGGCCCGAGCGAAGGAGTATCGGAAGCCGTGAGTAATGTAGCGGTGGCCGCATCGCCGAAAACGAACCGTGAGCTGCGGTCTTTCGGATGGAAAGTGTGCGTGAGCACGGACGTCGTCAGCAGGAGCAGCTTTTTAGCGCCGGTAGTATGCATCAGTCCGTCAGCCATGGCGAGACCGTAGACATAAGCGCTGCAGCCGAGGTTGTAATCGAGCGCGCCACAGTCTTTTTTCAGGCCGAGGCGTCCATGCAGCACGCAGGCGGTGCTCGGCGTGTAGTAGTCGTATTCCAGCGTGCAAAGGACGAGAAAATCGATCTCGCTGCGGTTGATGCCGTGTTCGCGGAACAGCTTTTCTGCCGCTTCGAAAGCCAGGTCGGAAGCCGTCTGTCCGGGCCCGACGATATGCCGCTTCTGTACGCCGACCTTTTCCAGGCTGGACGTGCGGGCTTCGGGGAAGTCACGATAGAAGTCTTCGTTGGAATAGACTTTCTCCGGCAGGTAATAGCTGAGCGCCTCGATTTTTGCGGCCATGCGGTAAAGTTAACAGGAAGGAAGACGCATAGGATTGGGGCAAAATGACTAAATTCGCGTTCCATTTTCGGCGGAGATGAAAGTTTCCGGCGATAAAAAGGCGGGGTTGGTCAGGCGGGAAGGCAGTTTTGGGCGTGAAAACCGGGGCAGGAAGGGTAGGAAACCGAGGAAAGTGCCGGAATCACAGGATTTTTCCCAAAAAATAATTTTCACCACATCTTGTTTATAAAGAAGAATTTGTACCTTTGCCCTCCCCAAAAACCGGATTGGGGTGAAAAGTTTTTGCAAAAACAACTGATTCTCAAATAACTAAGTATACATGCCGACAATTCAACAGCTCGTGCGAAAAGGCCGCTACAAAGCTTCTAACCGGAGCAAGTCAGCAGCTTTGGACAGCTGCCCGCAAAAGCGTGGCATTTGCACCCGTGTTTACACCACCACCCCCAAGAAGCCGAACTCGGCGCTTCGTAAAGTGGCAAAAGTGCGTCTGACCAATAAAGTAGAGGTGATTGCCTATATCCCGGGCGAAGGCCACAACCTGCAGGAACACTCGATCGTGCTGGTGCGTGGCGGTCGTGTTAAAGATCTTCCCGGCGTACGTTACCACATCGTTCGCGGTGCCCTCGATACCGCAGGTGTTGAAGGACGTAACCAGCGCCGTTCAAAATACGGAACCAAGAAAGCAAAAGGCGGTGCTAAGCCTGCTGCTAAAAAATAAACCGGCCAACTGACCGCATAGCTATCACGATACCATGAGGAAAGCAAGAGCAAAGAAACGCCCCCTTCTCCCGGACCCGAAGTTCCAGGATATCCTGGTGACGCGTTTCGTCAACAGCCTGATGTACCAGGGCAAAAAATCTACCGCTTACGACATCTTCTACGATGCGATCGAAATCGTTCAGAAGCGTGTTGAAGGTGTCGACGGCGTCGAGACCTGGAAAAAAGCGCTCGCCAACGTTACACCGAACGTGGAAGTGCGCAGCCGCCGTGTAGGTGGTGCTACGTTCCAGATCCCGCAGGAGATCCGCCCGGAGCGTCGTACGGCACTCGGCATGAAATGGCTGATCAGCTACGCGCGTGTCCGCAACGAGAAATCGATGGCCGCACGTCTCGCAGCTGAAATCGTAGCCGCTTCGAAAGAAGAAGGTGCTGCATTCAAAAAGAAAGAAGATACACACCGTATGGCTGAAGCGAACAAAGCTTACGCCCACTTCCGTCTGTAATTTTTAACGAGGGGAACACTATCATGAGCGATTTAAAGTTCACAAGGAATATCGGGATTGCAGCCCACATCGACGCTGGTAAGACGACCTGCACCGAGCGTATCCTTTATTATGCCGGCGTCAACCACAAAATCGGTGAGGTACATGATGGTGCCGCAACGATGGACTGGATGGTGCAGGAGCAGGAGCGTGGTATCACCATCACGTCCGCTGCAACCACCTGCTTCTGGAACTACCGCAATAACAAGTACAAGCTGAACATCATCGACACCCCAGGCCACGTGGATTTCACCGTTGAGGTGAACCGCTCCCTGCGCGTTCTCGATGGTCTCGTGTTCCTCTTCTCTTCGGTCGACGGTGTTGAGCCGCAGTCCGAAACCAACTGGCGCCTTGCCGATGGTTACAACGTTACCCGTATCGGTTTCGTCAACAAGATGGACCGTGCCGGTGCCGACTTCCTCAATGTTGTAAAACAGGTGAAAGAAGTCCTCGGCGGTAACCCGTGCCCCCTGCAGCTCCCGATCGGCGCTGAAGAAAACTTCAAAGGTGTTGTTGACCTCATCAACAACCGCGGTATCGTTTGGAACGAATCCGACCAGGGCATGACCTATACGGTTGTGCCGATCCCGGAAGACATGAAAGCAGACGTCGCTGAATGGCGCGAAAAAATGCTGGAGTCGGTTTCCGAGTTCGACGACAAAATCATGGAGAAGTTCTTCGAGAACCCGGATTCCATCACGGAAGCTGAGATCCTCGCGGCCCTCCGTAAAGCCTGCCTCGCGAACAAGATCGTTCCGATGGTATGCGGTTCTGCTTTCAAGAACAAAGGCGTTCAGACCATGCTCGACTACGTCATGGAACTGATGCCGTCCCCGCTCGATAAAGAGAACATCAAAGGTACCAACCCGGATACCGAAGAAGAGATCTCCCGCAAGCCGGACGTAAACGAGCCCTTCACCGCGCTCGCATTCAAGATCGCTACCGACCCGTTCGTTGGCCGTCTTGCTTACTTCCGCTGCTACGCCGGTCGCCTCGATTCCGGTTCCTATGTCCTGAACACCCGTTCCGGCCAGAAAGAGCGTATCTCCCGCATCTTCCAGATGCACGCCAACAAGCAGAACCAGATCCCGTTCATCGAAGCTGGTGATATCGGTGCTGCCGTTGGTTTCAAAGACATCAAAACCGGCGACACCCTCTGCGCAGAAAACGCGCCGATCGTGCTCGAAGCGATGAAGTTCCCCGAACCGGTTATCGGTCTCGCGGTAGAACCGAAAACGCAGGCCGACCTTGACAAGCTGGGCACCGCACTTGCGAAGCTCGCTGAAGAGGATCCGACCTTCCGTGTAAAATCTGACGAAGAAACCGGCCAGACCATCATCTCCGGTATGGGCGAGCTTCACCTGGAAATCATCGTTGACCGCCTCAAGCGCGAGTTCAAGGTAGAGGTGAACCAGGGCGCTCCGCAGGTTAACTTCAAAGAAGCCTTCTCCGGTACCGTTGAGCACCGTGAGGTTTACAAGAAGCAGACCGGTGGCCGTGGTAAATTCGCCGACATCAAGTTCACCGTATCTCCGGTGGATGCAGAATTCGTACCGGACGCTAAGAACGGCGGCCTCCAGTTCGTCAATGAAATTTCCGGCGGTAACATCCCGCGCGAATTCATCCCGGCGATCGAAAAAGGTTTCCGCGCTTCTATGGCAAACGGTGTACTCGCCGGCTACCCGGTTCAGACGATGAAAATCGTTCTCACCGACGGTTCTTACCACGACGTCGACTCCGATTCGCTCTCTTTCGAGATCTGTGCTAAAACGGCTTACCGTGAAGCGCTGCCGAAAGCGAAGCCGATCCTCCTCGAGCCGATCATGAAAGTGGAAGTCCTCACGCCCGAGCAGAACATGGGTGACGTTGTAGGTGACCTTAACAAGCGTCGCGGCCAGATCGAAGGCATGGATTCCCGTGCAGGCGTTCAGGTGGTAAAAGCAAAAGTTCCGCTGTCCGAAATGTTCGGCTACGTAACCCAGCTGCGTACGATCACCTCCGGCCGTGCTTCGTCCACGATGGAATTCTCTCACTATGCCGAAGCTCCGCGCAACATCGCTGAAGAAGTGATCGCGAAAGCAAACGGTAAAAAAGCTGAAAAAGTCTAATCCGCAACGTTCTTTATAATGAGCCAGAAAATTCGCATTAAACTCAAATCGTACGACTACAACCTGGTTGACAAGTCGGCCGAGAAAATTGTAAAAACCGTGAAAAGCACGGGTGCTGTAGTTAGCGGTCCCATTCCGCTGCCGACGCACAAACGCATCTTCACGGTGCTGCGCTCTCCGCACGTCAACAAAAAGGCGCGCGAACAGTTCCAGCTCTGCAGCTACAAGCGCCTGCTCGACATCTACAGCTCTACCTCCAAAACGGTAGATGCGCTGATGAAGCTCGAACTGCCCAGCGGTGTGGAAGTAGAAATCAAAGTTCCTTAATCGCAGGGGACGTTAAAACGTAAACAACTACATACAATAAACAATGTCAGGCTTAATTGGTAAAAAAATCGGAATGACCAGCATCTTTGGTGCCAATGGTAAGTATGTACCATGCACGGTGATAGAGGCAGGTCCTTGCGTAGTCACGCAAGTAAAAACCAAGGAATCCGACGGCTACGAAGCCCTCCAGCTTGCTTTCGACGAAAAGAAAGAGAAGCACACTTCGAAATCCATGCAAGGTCACTTCAAGAAGGCGAATACCACGCCGAAGCGTAAAGTGGCTGAGTTCCGCGATTTCGATGAGGCGAAGAATGCCGGCGACGTGATCACGGTCGAGCTTTTCAAAGAAGGCGAACTGGTCGACGTTAGCGGTATCTCCAAAGGAAAAGGCTTCCAGGGTGTCGTAAAACGCCACGGCTTCAGCGGTGTGGGCGGTCAGACGCACGGTCAGCACGATCGTCAGCGCGCTCCCGGTTCACTCGGTAACTCGTCTAACGCAGCCCGCGTACTTCCGGGTATGCGCATGGCAGGCCGCACGGGTGGTAACTCGGTGAAGTCGCTCAACCTGGAAATTCTCAAAGTAATGCCGGAAAAGAACCTTATCATCGTGAAGGGTTCGATCGCCGGTGCAAAAGGTTCTTACGTCCTGATCCGCAAATAACATGGAACTCGCAGTATATAACACCGACGGAAAAGCCACGTCGAAGAAGGTAAAGCTGAATGACGCTGTGTTCGGTATCGAACCCAACGATCATGCGATCTACCTCGATGTGAAGCAGTATCTCGCCGCTCAGCGCCAGGGTACGCACAAGGCGAAAGAACGCGCAGAGATCGCCCGTACAACGAAAAAGCTCAAGCGCCAGAAAGGCACCGGCGGCGCACGTGCCGGCAGCATGAAATCACCTGTGTTCCGTGGAGGTGGCCGTGTATTCGGTCCCGAGCCGCGCGACTACAGCATCCGCCTGAACAAAAAAGTGAAGGCCCTTGCACGCCGCTCCGCGCTTTCTTACAAAGCGAAAGAGAACAACATCATCGTCCTCGAAGACTTCAACCTGGATGCACCGAAAACCTCCGCGTATTCGGAAATGCTTTCCAACCTGAAAGTGAACGATAAGAAGACGCTGCTCGTTCTCGGCGCCCTCAACAAGAACATTTACCTCTCGTCGCGCAACATCAGCAATGCGAAAGTGGTTACGGTTTCCGAACTCACCACCTACGACATCCTGAATGCCAGCAACCTGCTCCTTTCTGCGAGCGCGGTTGAGACGATCGAAAAACAGCTCAACAACTAAGCCATGAACGTCCTCATCAAACCGATCATCACGGAAAAAATGACCGCAGAAGGCGAGAAGACGGGTCGTTACGGCTTCGTTGTCGCTAAAAATGCGAACAAACTCGAGATCAAGCAGGCGGTGGAGAAAACCTACGGCGTAACTGTTCGCCAGGTGAACACCATCAACTACATCGGCAAAGTTCGTTCCCGCTATACCAAGACGGGCACGCAGGTCGGCATCGCCAACCGTCACAAGAAAGCCGTCGTCACCTTGAAAAAAGGTGATGTGATCGACTTCTACAGCAATCTCTGATAAATAAAAACCTATAGAGAGCAATGGCACTGAGAAAATTCCGTCCCCTGACCCCGGCAATGCGTCACCGCACGACCGTTACCAGC
Source organism: uncultured Flavobacteriales bacterium (assembly GCA_946478675.1). Next base: position 7,575 of record CAMLEF010000033.1, read on the forward strand.
GAGGACATCACGTCAGACACCCCCGAGAAGAGCCTTCTGGTTCCTGCCAAGCGCAGCGGTGGCCGTAACAATACGGGTAAAATGACGATGCGTTATATCGGCGGCGGCCACAAGAAAATGTTGCGCCTCGTCGATTTCAAACGCGACAAGCACGATATCGCTGGTACGGTTGCCACGATCGAATACGATCCGAACCGCACCGCACGCATCGCCCTGGTCGTTTACAAAGACGGCGAAAAGCGTTACATCATTGCACCGACCGGCCTGAAAGTAGGGCAGACGGTAAAATCGGGTAAAACCGCTACGCCGGATATCGGCAACGCGCTTTTCCTCGCCGACGTTCCCCTGGGTACGATCGTTCACAACATCGAGCTCCGTCCGGGACAGGGTGCTAAAATGGCACGCAGCGCCGGTTCGTATGCTCAGCTCAGTGCACGTGAAGGCCGTTTCGCAGTGCTTCGCCTTCCTTCCGGCGAAACCCGCATGGTCCTGACGACCTGCCTCGCAACGATCGGTTCCGTATCGAATGCTGACCACAACCTTCAGTCGCACGGTAAAGCCGGCCGCAAACGCTGGCTCGGACGCCGCCCGCGCACCCGCGCAGTAGCGATGAACCCGGTCGATCACCCGATGGGTGGTGGCGAAGGTCGCGCTTCCGGTGGCCACCCGCGCTCACGCAAGGGTCTCAAGTCGAAAGGTCTCAAGACCCGTCGTCAGAAGAACGCTTCGAACAAGTACATCATCGAACGTCGCAAGAAATAATTATTAAAGCCGATAACAGAACCTAATGGCACGTTCACTCAAAAAAGGACCTTTCGTAGATCCGAAACTCGATAAGAAAATCGTGGCAATGAATGCCGGCGGCAAGAAACAGGCGATCAAAACCTGGTCACGCCGCTCGATGATCACGCCGGATTGCGTAGGACATACCTTCGCCGTTCACAACGGGAACAAATTCATCCCGGTTTACGTGACTGAAAACATGGTGGGACACCGTCTCGGCGAATTCGCCCCGACCCGTACGTTCCGCGGCCACTCCGGTAACAAGGACAAGGCTTCTAACTAATAACTGAAAGCACTAGACATCATGTCACGCAGAAAAGAACTGGTAGCGAATGCTCGTAAAGAGGCGATGAAAACGACCTATATCGCCCGCCTGCGCAACGTACCCACCTCACCGCGCAAGATGCGCCTTGTCGCCGACCTGATCCGCGGCAAAGAAGTGTTCAAAGCACTGAACATCCTTCGCTTCACTGAAAAAGAAGCGGCAGGACGCCTGGAGAAGCTTCTCCGTTCGGCCATCTCCAACTACGAGAAGAAGTCGGGCAACACCGCCAACGCTGATGAGCTTTATGTAAAGACCATCATGGTTGACAGCGCAACGATCCTGAAGCGTATCTCTGCAGCTCCGCAGGGCCGTGCGCACCGTATCAACAAGCGCTCGAACCACGTTACGCTCGTCATCGACCAACTCACTAACGCTTAACAGATCACAATACACCAAATGGGACAAAAAGCAAATCCGATCGGTAACAGGCTGGGCATCATTCGCGGCTGGGAATCCAACTGGTTTGGCGGCAAACGTTACGCTGACAAACTCGTGGAAGACGAGAAAATCCGCAACTACCTGAAGGCCCGTCTTTCCAAAGGAAGCATTTCGAAAATTGTGATCGAGCGTACGATGAAACTCATCACTGTCACCATCCACACCGCACGTCCGGGCATCATCATCGGCAAAGGCGGCAAGGAAGTGGACAAGCTGAAAGAGGAGATCAAGAAACTCACGAAGAAAGAGGTTCAAATCAACATCTTCGAGATCAAACGTCCGGAGCTCGACGCACGCCTTGTTGCCGACAGCATCGCCCGCCAGATCGAGGGCCGTATCTCTTTCCGCCGCGCTATCAAAATGTCTATCGCGTCGACCATGCGCATGGGTGCTGAAGGTATCCGTGTAAAATGCTCGGGCCGTCTTGCAGGTGCAGAAATCGCCCGCGTAGAAGGCTACATGGAAGGCCGCGTTCCGCTGCACACGCTGCGTGCCGATATCGATTACGCACTTTCCGAAGCACACACCTCTTATGGCCGTATCGGCGTAAAAGTGTGGATCTGCAAAGGCGAGCTGTATGGCAAGCGTGATCTTTCTCCGAATGCACAGGGTGCAGCCCGCGAGAAGTCGCAGAACAACAACCAGGGTGGTGGCCGTGGCGGCAACCGTCCCCGTCGCCAGCGCAAAGAAGGCGCGAAAGAATCCAAGTAATACGAACCTGATTACAACGAGATAGAATCATGTTACAGCCGAAACGTACCAAGTACAGGAAGACGCACAAGATGAAGATCCGGGGCAAGGCCACCCGCGGGGCACAGCTCGCATTCGGATCTTTCGGCATCAAAGCTGTTGAAGAATGCTGGATGACCGGCAAGCAGATCGAAGCTGCCCGTGTCGCGATGACACGTTTCCTCAAACGCGAAGGCCAGGTTTGGATCCGCGTATTCCCCGACAAGCCGATTACCCGCAAGCCTGCAGAGGTACGTATGGGTAAAGGTAAAGGTGCTCCCGAATACTGGGTGGCAGTTGTAAAAGCCGGCGCAATGATCTTCGAAGCCGAAGGCGTTCCGATGGAAACTGCGAAAGAAGCCCTCCGTCTCGCCGCGCAAAAACTGCCGGTGACCACCAAATTCGTCGTTCGTCCGGATTACTCTGCGGAGAACGCGTAACGCGACAAACAGCCTAGCGTCATGAAACAGAAAGATATCAGCCAAATGTCAGCAACCGAGCTCCAGGAGCGCCTTTCGGAAGAACGCGCGCAGCTCGAAAAGCTGAAACTGAACCACGCCGTATCGCCGATCGAAAATCCCTTGAAGATCCGCAGCACACGCCGTACCATCGCTCGCCTCCAGACGGAAATCGGGAAGCGTGCCAACGAAAACAAGAACTGAGCGTTCGTAATAGAAGCAACAACCGAAAATGGAGCAGACCACCACACGGAGCAACCGTAAAGAAAAAACCGGAGTTGTCATCAGCAACAAGATGACGAAATCCATCGTCGTTTCCGTAGAACGTAAGGTGAAACACCCGAAATACGGCAAATTCGTCAAGAAGACCTCGACCTTCATGGCACACGACGAAAAGAACGAGTGCAACGTCGGCGATACCGTTCGCATCATGGAAACGCGCCCGCTCAGCAAGAGCAAATGCTGGCGCCTCGTTGAAATCATCGAACGTGCCAAGTAATTAATTCTGACCGCAAAGATTTTTTGAGCAATGATCCAACAGGAATCCAGGCTGACAGTAGCCGACAACAGCGGAGCGAAAGAAGTGCTCTGCATCCGGGTGCTCGGTGGCACCAAGAAACGTTACGCAGGTATCGGCGATAAGATCGTTGTAACCGTGAAAAACGCTCTGCCTTCCGGTAACGTGAAAAAAGGCACCGTTTCCAAAGCGGTCGTGGTCCGCACCCGCAAGGAAGTGCGCCGTCCCGACGGTTCTTACATCCGCTTCGACGACAACGCCTGCGTGTTGCTCAACGCACAGGATGAACTCCGCGGCACCCGTATTTTCGGACCCGTGGCCCGCGAGCTCCGCGATACCAACTACACCAAGATCATTTCACTGGCACCCGAAGTGCTGTAATTAATAACGAAAATGGCCAAGCTTAAAATCAGGAAAGACGACACCGTAGTGGTGATTTCCGGGGCTCACAAAAGCGCCGACACCAAGTACAAGGTGATCTCTGTCGACCCTAAATCCAACCGCGCCACGCTCGAAGGACTCACGGTAAAGAAACACACCCGTCCGACGGCGAAACACCCGCAGGGCGGTATCATCGACGTGCCGGCTCACATTCACGTCTCCAACCTCATGCTGGTTGGCCCGGACGGAGCACCGACGCGCATCGGCCGTCGCCTCAATGAGAAGTCGGGCAAACTCGAACGTTATTCCAAAAAATCGCAGGAGGCGATTAAATAATCATGGCCACCGCAACTTACGCACCCCGCATGAAGAAGGTCTACCGCGACCAGGTAGTACCCGCGCTTCAGAAAAAATTCAACTACAGCAGCCCGATGCAGGTTCCCCGTCTGGAGAAGATCTGCATCAACCAGGGTATCGGCGACGCCGTATCCGACAAGAAGCTCGTTGAAGGCGCGATCAAGGAAATGGCGCAGATCACCGGCCAGAAAGCCGTAGCGACCATCTCCCGCAAAGACATTTCCAACTTCAAACTCCGTAAAGGTGTAGCGATCGGCGTGAAGACCACGCTCCGCGGCGACAAGATGTACGAGTTCCTCGACCGTCTGATCGCAGCTGCGCTTCCCCGTATCCGTGACTTCCGTGGTATCAATGAAAAAGGCTTCGACGGCCGTGGCAACTATACCCTGGGTGTTACCGAACAGATCATCTTCCCGGAGATCGACATCGACAAGGTGAACAAGATCATGGGTATGGACATTACGTTCGTAACTTCGGCCGAAACGGACGAAGAAGCGCACGCCCTGCTCACGGAATTTGGCTTGCCGTTCAAGAATAATAAAAAATAACTATCTTTGCAGCCCTTTAGGGAAACAACATGGCAAAAGAATCAATGAAGGCTCGTGAGGTGAAGCGGAAGAAACTTGTCGACCGCTACGCCGAAAAACGCGCCCAGCTTAAGAAAGAAGGCAAATGGGCAGAACTCGCCCTGTTGCCGCGCAACTCGTCCAAGGTTCGCCTGCGCAACCGTTGCAAGCTCACCGGACGCCCGCGTGGTTACAACCGTCAGTTCGGCCTTTGCCGTAACATGCTCCGCGAACTTGCTCTCAACGGCAAAATCCCGGGGGTAACCAAAGCCAGCTGGTAAGCACGAACCACAAGACATACCGTATCCGCAAGTGCGGACACGTTTTGTATAATTATCCTGCGTGCGGGATAACATATAAGACAAACAATGACAGATACCATCTCTGATTACCTGACCCGCGTCAGGAACGCTATCAAAGCGAATCACCGTGTAGTGGAAGTTCCCGCTTCCAAAATGAAGAAAGAGATCACCAAGATCCTCTTCGAAAAAGGATATATCCTTAACTACAAATTTGATGAAGCCGGCCACACGCAGGGCACCATCAAAATCGCTCTCAAGTATAACCCGTCTACCAAGCAGTCTGCCATTCGCGGACTCGTGCGTATTTCTAAGCCGGGCCTTCGTAAATATGCCAACGTAGATCGCATTCCGCGCGTGATGAACGGCCTCGGAATCGCTATCGTTTCTACGTCTAAAGGCGTTATGACGGACAAAGAAGCGCGCAAAGAAAACGTTGGGGGAGAAGTCCTCTGCTTTGTTTACTAATAACGCGAGGAGGAACAGATCATGTCACGTATCGGAAAACTTCCCATCTCACTGCCCAAAGGCGTAGAGATTAAGGTCAGCGACAAAAATGTTGTGACCGTAAAAGGCCCCAAAGGCGAACTCCAGCGCACCCTCGATCCCGCGATCAGCGTAACGGTCGACGGCGGCGTTGTCACTCTTACCCGTCCTACCGAACAGAAACGTCACAAAGCCCTTCACGGCCTGTACCGCTCACTGCTCAGCAATATGGTGAACGGTGTTTCTGCAGGTTACAAGACCGAACAGGAACTCGTTGGTGTCGGTTACCGTGCCGCGGCGAAAGGCCAGCAGCTCGAGCTGACGCTGGGTTACTCCCACAACGTTATCTTCGAACTCCCGCAAGAGATCAAAGTGGTTACGACCGCTGAAAAAGGTCAGAACCCGAAGATCATCATGGAGTGCGCCGATAACGAACTTCTCGGCCTGGTAGCAGCGAAGATCCGCTCGCTCCGTAAGCCGGAGCCGTACAAAGGCAAGGGTATCAAATTCTCTGGCGAAGTCCTCCGCCGTAAGGCAGGCAAATCCGCCGGTAAATAATCAGCTAACGCCAGTACGGCCAAAACCGTACGACAAAGAAGATAACAATGGCTATCACGAAAGAACAACGCAGAACCCGCATCCAGATGCGCATCCGCAAGCGCCTTACCGGCACGAGCGAATCACCGCGCCTCTGTGTGTTCCGCAGCAACAAAGAGATCTATGCCCAGATCGTGGACGACACGAAAGGCACGACGCTCGCTTCAGCTTCTTCTATGGAGAAGGAACTTGCAGGAAAAAAGATGAACAAAACCGAGCAGGCGAAACTCGTCGGCGCAGCAATCGCGAAAAAAGCCACGGCAGCTGGCGTCTCCCAAGTCGTATTCGACCGCGGTGGATACCTCTACCACGGCCGCGTGAAAGCCCTCGCCGAAGCCGCACGCGAAGCTGGTCTCAATTTTTAACATTATCTCTGCCGAAGAGAACAACCAATAACCAAAATGGCAAATAACGTTCGACGCGTAAAGTCAAGCGACATTGAGCTTAAAGACCGCCTGGTCGGAGTTCAACGCGTAACCAAGGTTACCAAAGGTGGCCGTACATTCAGCTTCACCGCGATTGTTGTGGTGGGAAATGAAAAAGGCGTAGTAGGCTACGGCCTCGGCAAAGCCAAGGAAGTAACCGACGCGATCACGAAAGCGATCGAAGACGCGAAGAAGAATCTCGTCAAAGTCTGCATCGTGAACGGAACGGTTCCGCACGCGCAGGAAGGTAAATTCGGCGGTTCACTCGTGTTCCTGAAGCCCGCGTCGCACGGTACCGGCGTAATCGCAGGTGGTGCTATGCGTGCCGTCCTCGAAAGCGTTGGCATCACCGACGTTCTCGCGAAGAGCAAAGGCTCGTCCAACCCGCACAACGTTGTTAAAGCGACGATGGATGCGCTCATGCAGATGCGTGACGCCTACACGGTAGCACAGCAGCGCGGCATCACCATGGAAAAAGTGTTCAACGGATAATTGAAAGACATCATGAGCAAGATCCGCATCACCCAAATCAAAAGCTGTATCGACTACCCTGAATACCAGAAGCAGACGCTGAAGGCCCTCGGTATCCGTCGCATGCACGCCTCCGTAGAAAAAGAAGCGACCCCGCAGATCAAGGGTATGGTGCAGGCAGTGCATCACCTGGTCAAAGTCGAAAATATTTAATTTTTTAAAGAAGCAATCCAATGGACTTAAGCAGCCTCCAACCGGCAAAAGGTTCGATCAAGAAACACGGCAAACGCCTGGGCCGCGGACAAGGTTCCGGCAAAGGTGGTACATCCAGCAAAGGCCACAAAGGTGCGCAGTCGCGTTCGGGCTACTCCCGTAAGCGCGGTCACGAAGGTGGCCAGATGCCGCTCCAGCGCCGTCTGCCGAAGTTCGGCTTCACCAACATCAACCGCGTCGAATACAAAGGCATCAACCTGGATGCCCTCCAGCAACTCATCGAGAAGTCGAAAGTCACTGCGATCGACCATGCGGTTCTCGTTTCTAACGGCCTCGTTTCTAAAAACGACAAGGTGAAAATCCTCGGCCGCGGCGAGCTCAAAGGAAAAGTCGACGTAAAAGCACACGCATTCTCTGCGTCTGCGAAAGCAGCCATTGAAGCAAAAGGCGGTTCTGCCACCACGCTCTGATATGAAGAAGTTCATCGGAACTATACGGAATATTTTCGCGATCGAGGAGCTTCGCCAGCGCATCCTGTATACGCTTGGCTTCCTGCTGATCTATCGCCTCGGCTGCTATATTGTGCTGCCCGGAGTTGATCCCGCTATGCTTGCCGCTTCCCAGAAAGGCCAGCAGGCTGGTATCCTCCAGCTGATCAATATCTTCGCCGGCGGTGCATTCCAGCGCGCCTCCATCTTCGCACTGGGCATTATGCCCTATATCTCTGCTTCCATCATCCTCCAGCTGCTCACCATGGCGCTTCCGTATTTCCAGCGTCTGCAGCGGGAAGGGGAGAGCGGACGTAAGAAGATCAACCAGTACACCCGCTACCTCACCGTCATCATTACGGCGATGCAGGCAGTCGGTTACCTCGCTACGCAGGTGGTTGATAAAGGTATCCACGAACCGGATTCATTCTGGTGGTTCCAATCAGTGCTCGTTCTCGTTACCGGTACCGTCTTCGTGATGTGGCTGGGCGAAAAGATCACCGACAAAGGTATCGGTAACGGTATCTCCCTGATTATCATGATCGGTATCGTAGCACGTCTGCCGTTCGCATTCTGGTCGGAACTCGGTTCCCGCCTCGAATCTTCCGGTGGCGGCCTCATCATGTTCCTCGTTGAATTGGCTGTTCTGCTCGCGGTGATTCTCGGCTGTATCCTGCTCGTCCAGGGCACGCGCCGTATCCCGATTCACTTTGCGAAACGCATCGTCGGCAACCGTCAGTACGGCGGCCAGCGCAACTACATCCCGCTGAAAGTCAACGCAGCCGGTGTAATGCCGATCATCTTCGCTCAGGCTATCGTGATGATCCCGATCCAGCTGGCCGGTTTCGCTACCGGTAAAGACGGCGAAGTCAACTGGTTCGTTCGCGAGTTCGGCAATCACTACGGCCTCTGGTACAACGTTGTTTCCGCGCTCCTGATCATCGTCTTCACGTACTTCTACACTGCTATCACGGTCAACCCGAACAACATGGCGGAAGAAATGAAGCGCAACGAAGGTTACATCCCCGGCGTGAAACCCGGCAAGAAAACGGCTGAATACATCGACATGATCATGTCGCGCATTACACTCCCCGGTGCAGCAATGCTGGCGGTTGTAGCAGTGCTCCCGGCAATCGTGCTCAACTTCGGTGTTTCGAACGAATTCGCACAGTTCTACGGCGGTACCAGCATCCTCATCCTCGTCGGTGTAGTGCTCGATACGCTGCAACAGATTGAAAGTTATCTCTTAATGCGTCACTACGACGGCCTGATGAAGTCCGGTCGCATCAAGGGTCGTACTTCTGTAGGTATGACGGCACAAGCCCAGTACTAATAGAAGCTATGATCCACTACAAGACGAACGAAGAGATCGAGTTAATAAGATTAAGTTCTTTACTTGTTGGCAGAACCCTCGCAGCGGTTGCACAGGAAATCAAACCCGGTGTAACGACTGCAGCCATTGATAAGGTGGCAGAGACGTTTATCCTCGACCATGGCGGCAAGCCGGCTTTCAAAGGCTACCGCGGTTTTCCCGGTACGTTATGCGTATCGCCGAATGCAGTGGTCGTACACGGAATTCCCGGCAACTATGAGCTTCGCGACGGCGATGTCATTTCGGTGGATTGCGGTGTGGTGATGAACGGTTACTACGGCGACTCCGCTTTTACTTTCCCTGTCGGTGAAGTGAAGCCTGAGACGATGCAATTGCTCCGCGTTACGAAAGCAAGCCTCTACAAAGGCATTGAAAAAGCGGTGAGCGGCGGACGTCTCGGAGACATCAGCGAAGCCGTTCAGAGCTATGCCGAAAGCCATGGCTACTCCGTAGTGCGGGAGCTCGTCGGGCACGGTGTCGGAAAGCACCTGCATGAAGAACCGGAAGTGCCGAATTACGGCAAACGGGGAAGCGGGCCGAAGCTGGCCGAGGGATTAGTGATCGCGATCGAGCCGATGATCAACATGGGCAAACGCAATGTTCGCCAGGAGCGCGACGGCTGGACGATCACTACTGCAGACGGAATGCCCTCTGCTCATTACGAGCATACGGTGGCGGTACGTGCCGGCAAGGCGGATATTCTTTCTTCGTTCGCGGAGATCGAAGAGGTTTTGAAAACAAAAAATATCGAACTGTAAAAAGTTCACGAAATAAAACGAATGGCGAAAACACCATCAATTGAGCAGGACGGCACGATCATCGAAGCCCTTTCCAACGCAATGTTCCGCGTGGAATTGGAAAATGGTCACGTCATCACCGCTCATATCTCCGGAAAGATGCGGATGCACTACATCAAGATCCTGCCGGGCGATAAAGTGAAAGTGGAGATCTCGCCATACGACCTGACCAAAGGAAGGATCTCGTATCGCTATAAGTAACAGATTAACCGACGGCTTCAACCGACGGCCACAAGGAAAAACCGAAAACCGATGAAAGTCAGAACGTCGATCAAGAAACGCAGCCCGGAGTGCATCGTTGTACGCCGCAAGGGACGCCTTTACGTGATCAACAAAAAGAACCCGAAATACAAGCAGCGCCAGAAAAACTGAGCAGCCGACGGGAACGCATTAACAACCTTTACAACAAACACGATAAATGGCAAGGATTGCTGGTATCGACTTACCGAAAAACAAACGTGGCGAAGTAGGCCTGACCTACATCTTCGGCATTGGCCGCAGCACCGCCCGCAAAATCCTCAACGAAGCTGGCATCGATCTCGATACCAAGGTTCAGGATTGGAACGATGATCAACTGAACAAGATCCGTACGATCATCGGCGACAAAATCAAAGTTGAAGGTGCGCTCCGTTCGGAAGTGCAGCTCAACATCAAGCGCCTGATGGACATCGGAAGCTACCGTGGTGTTCGCCACCGTCTCGGCCTGCCCGTTCGCGGCCAGACGACGAAGAACAACGCGCGTACCCGTAAGGGCAAGCGTAAGACCGTCGCTAACAAGAAAAAGGCTGTCAAGTAATAAAAACGTTTTCGCAGTGCGTGCCGTGATGGCGATGGCTGCGTAACATGACCGAAAAATGGCAAAGCAACAAGCATCAACAGGCAAAGGCGCTGCAGCTGGTAAAGCTGTCGCAAAGAAGCGTGTCGTGAAAGTCGACGCGACCGGCGAAGCGCATATCAATGCCACGTTCAATAACATCATCATCACGCTGACCAACCTGGCCGGCCAGACCATCTCCTGGTCTTCCGCAGGTAAAATGGGCTTCCGTGGTTCCAAGAAAAACACGCCTTACGCTGCGCTGACCGCAGCCGGAGATGCTGCGAAAGTGGCATACGAAGCTGGTCTGCGCAAAGTAAAAGTGTACGTGAAAGGCCCGGGCGGCGGTCGCGAATCTGCGATCCGTACGCTCAACCAGGCCGGCATCGAAGTGACCGAGATCATCGACCTTACGCCGATCCCGCACAACGGTTGCCGTCCGCCCAAACGCCGCCGCGTCTAATTTTTTAATCGTCAACAATACAACATATCACAACAGATGGCAAGATACATCGGCCCTAAGTCGAAAATCGCCCGCAAGTTCAAGGAGCCCATCTTCGGCCCCGACAAAGTGCTGGAGAAAAAACAGTACGGTCCCGGACAGCACGGAGCAGCTTCCAAGCGCGCAAAGAAATCTGAATACGCGGTTCAGCTCGCTGAGAAGCAGAAAGTAAAATACACCTACGGCATCCTCGAGCGCCAGTTCGCTCTTGCGTTTGACCGTGCTTCCCGTGCCAAAGGCATCACCGGTGAAGTGCTCCTGCAACTCATCGAAGCGCGCCTCGACAACGTGGTGTACCGCATGGGCATCGCTCCTTCCCGCGCCGGCGCACGCCAGCTCGTATCGCACCGTCACATCACCGTCAATGGTGAAATCGTAAATATCCCGTCCTATACCCTTAAGCCGGGTGACGTGATTGCTGTCCGCGAAAAATCCAAGTCGCTCGAAGCAATTGCCAACTCTGTCGGTGGTGGTAGCACGTATCCGTGGATTGAGTTCAACGCGGCTGCTCTCGAAGGCAAATTCGTCAGCTTCCCCGAGCGCACGCAGATCCCGGAAAACATCAAGGAACAGCTCATCGTCGAATTGTATTCGAAATAATGAGTCGCGCCTGCAGCTGCGCCAAACTGCTGCCCAATTAAACTGATTGTCTGATAAGAAACAACATAACCACAATGGGCATCCTTGCATTCCAGAAACCCGATAAGGTGATCATGATCCAATCCAGCGAAACCGACGGTCTCTTCGAGTTCCGCCCGCTGGAGCCCGGATATGGCATCACCATCGGCAATGCACTCCGTCGCATTCTCCTTTCTTCGCTCGAAGGATATGCGATCACCACCGTCCGCGTCGATGGTGTGGAGCATGAGTTTTCGACGATCAAAGGCGTTATGGAAGACGTTACCGAGATCGTTCTGAACCTCAAGCAAGTTCGTTTCAAGCGCCAGATCGAAACCTCCGACAGCGAAAAAGTTGTGGTGAACATCACCGGCAAGACCCAGCTCACCGCTGGCGATATCGGCAAGTTCACATCCGGCTTCCAGGTACTGAACCCTGATTTCGTGATCTGCAACATGGAGCCCAGCGTGAAGCTGAAGTTCGAGCTCACGATCGAAAAAGGCCGTGGCTATGTTCCTGCAGACGAAAACAAGCCGGTTAACGCGCCCATCGGTCTCATTCCGATCGACGCTATCTATACGCCGATCCGTAACGTGAAATACGCTGTAGAAAACTACCGCGTTGAACAAAAGACCGACTACGAGAAACTCGTGCTCGAGATCGTTACCGACGGCTCTATCCACCCGAAAGAAGCGCTCAAAGAAGCAGCGAAGATACTCATCCACCACTTCATGCTCTTCTCCGACGACAAGATCACCCTTGACACGGTAGAAAAAGCATCCACCGAAGAATTCGATGAAGATTCACTGCACATGCGCCAGCTGCTCAAGACGAAGCTTGTGGACATGGACCTCTCCGTCCGCGCCCTCAACTGCCTCAAAGCAGCAGACGTGGAAACGCTCGGCGACCTCGTTTCTTTCAACAAGAACGATCTCCTGAAATTCCGCAACTTCGGTAAGAAGTCACTCACCGAGCTCGAAGAACTCGTTGCCAGCAAAGGCCTGAACTTCGGCATGAACGTGACCAAATACAAACTCGATCGCGACTAAGCATTCAGTAAGCCGCGGGAAGCTGCGGTGCAATAACCAAGAAAATGAGACACGGAAATAAAATCAATAAACTCGGACGCAAAGAAAGCCATCGCGCGGCCCTGCTCTCTAACCTCGCGAGCTCGCTGATCCTCAACAAACGGATCAATACGACCCTGGCGAAAGCAAAAGCGCTCCGCACCTACGTCGAGCCCCTCATCACCCGCTCGAAACCTGCAGGCACCAAGATCGAAGACACGCACAACCGTCGCGTCGTGTTCAGCTACCTCGGCAGCAAAGAAGCCGTAGCCGAACTCTTCAAAGAAGTCGGCCCGAAAGTGGCTAACCGCCCCGGTGGTTACACCCGCATCATCCGCTACAGCATTGCCGTCAGCAGCAGCCCGACCGCAAAACGCCGCAGCGACAACGCCGACATGTGCCTGATCGAGCTCGTCGACTTCAACGAACTTCTCCTCAACACCAAAGGCGAAGGCAAGAAGCCCGCGAAAACCACCCGCCGCGGCCGCAGCAAAACGAAAAAAGCTGAAGGCGATGCAACCGAAAACACGACTGACGAAAAAGGTGAATAAGTTGTCAGCAAGTTCATTTCAACACGAAAAAGGGATGCGGTACTTTTGCCTCATCCCTTTTTCTTTTTCTTAAAATCTGAAAGCACGTGGAAGAGAAAGAAACCGCTCCGAAAACTTTCGGCGCACAACGACTGAAGTACGCTCCGCTTCCGCCCGCGGTGCTCCTGCTCGAAGACGGAACTGTTTTCCGCGGTAAAGCCGCCGGTTATATCGGCACTACTACCGGGGAAATCTGCTTCAATACCGGCATGACCGGCTACCAGGAGATCTTTACCGATCCGTCCTATTTCGGGCAAATCCTCGTAGCGACGAGCGTTCATATCGGCAATTACGGTATCAAAAAAGAAGAAGTCGAATCCGGTTCCGTAAAGATCGCGGGACTGGTCTGCAAGAAATTCAGCGAGATGTATTCCCGCCAGGCTGCGCATATGTCGCTGCGTGAATATTTCCAGCAGGAAAAGATCGTCGCCATCAGCGAGGTCGATACGCGCGCGATCGTTCGTCATATCCGCGATAAAGGCGCCATGAACGCCATCATCTCCAGCGACAACCTTGACATCGAATCGCTGAAGAAACAACTTGCTGCGGTGCCTTCGATGGCCGGCCTCGAACTGTCTTCGAAAGTTTCGACCAAAGAAGCCTATCTCGCCGGCGATCCTTCCGCTCCCCGCAAAGTGGCGCTGATCGATTTCGGCGTAAAGAACAATATCGTGCGCTGCCTCACCGAACGCGGCTGCCTGGTGAAAGTGTTCCCGATGAAGACGCCCGTCAGCGAGATCCTCGCC
>CAMLEF010000034.1 GCA_946478675.1 uncultured Flavobacteriales bacterium
CGTCGAATGGGACCAGCCGCGCTTCAAGGAGCGGGACAAGGTTACCTAGGCAGTTTCGCGCGGAACCGCGCACTGTCGACGCTCCACGCGCCCGGCCCGGCCGCGGCGAGATAGAGGAACACGAAGCAGAACAGGATCGCGGCCTCGCCCATGTTGACCGCCGGATAGAGGCCCATCCTCGCGTGCACGAACCAATAGGCATAGGCCATTTCCCCGGCCGCGATGAACGCAGCGACACGGGTGAACAGCCCAAGCGTCACGAGCACGCCGGTGACCAGCACCTGGTACGCGCCGATCCCGCCCGGCGTAAACACCACGCCGAACGTGCCGAACAGCAGCAGGATGAGCGCCGTGTTGAATGAAAGTCCGGAAGTGACGGGCAAACAGAAGAAGCAGATGTAAAGCGAAGAAAGGTAGCCGCTCCAGATGAACAGCGAATGAAAGATGAACCAGCCCGGTTTCGGAACGCGGCGCACGGCGAGGATCCCGTTTTTGAATCCGCCGAGGAAGTTGCCGACTTTGCCGGTGATGAGCGCGCGGATCTTTTTGCGGAAGATCCAGAAGAACGCAACGATCGCCACCAGCACCACGACCAGCACGATCATCGCCGTTTGGTTCGCTGCGAGCCTGCCGAATTTTTCCTGCGCTGGATGCCAGATGTGCTCTGTCCAGAGCGACTCGAGCTGCGCGAATTCCACCACGATCACGATGATGAAGACGAGCAGCAGGCAAAGCGTATCGATGAGTCGCTCGACGACTACGGTTCCGAAGGCTTCGCTGAAAGGAATTTCGTCGCTCGTTTTCAGCACGCCGCACCGGATCACTTCGCCGGAGCGCGGGATGCCGTAGTTGGCGAGATAACCGATCATCACCGCATAGAAACGGCTGCCGAGACCGGCTTTATGCCCGAGCGGAGTAAGCAGTTGCTGCCAGCGGATCGCGCGGGAAAGGTGCGCGAGCATGCCGACGAATACCGCCACTGCGAACCAGCCGTAATTGGCCGTGCGCAGCGCCGCAAAAAACTGCGATTTCTGATCCGGTGTAAAACGGTTGAATTGCCAGTACATCAACCCGAGTCCGAGGCCGAAAAAAACAATGAGCTGTAACGCCTGTTTTACTTTCGGCTTCAAGGTCAGGGCTTGATCTGGTTAGTAGCGGTGTCGGGGAAAACGATGTGCGGGCGGAATGATTTCGCTTCTTCGAAATCCATATCGGCATACGACACGACGATCACGTGATCCTCCGGGGAGAATTTCAGCGCCGCGGGGCCATTCAGGCAAACAACTCCCGAGCCGCGCGCGCCTTTGATTGCGTAGGTAATGATGCGCTCGCCGTTGCGGTAGTTGAATACGTGCACCTGCTCGTTCTCGATGAGGTTAGCCGCGTCCATCAGGTTCTCGTCCAGCGTAATGCTGCCGATGTAGTCCAGGTTGGCTTCTGTCACCCGGGCGCGGTGGATTTTCGATTTCAGCACCTGTATTCTCATAGCGGGAACAAAGGTAACTAAAACAGTCGGGCGGTCGTCGGCGGTCAGTTGTCCGTTCTGAAAAGCCCGACAACCGACCGACCGGCCAACCGTTTTAGTCTTTTTTAAGATTCCTTCCGCTTTTAAAACACGCAAGGCCTTTCTTTGCATCTAAAAGGCTGGTAATCTTGCGGCTGAATGCTATGCATGCAGGGTAATCGAACGCCTCTTCCGGCCAAACTGTCAGAGCCTTGTTAATAAGCAACCCGAACCCGCCCGTAACCGCCGCGTATAATCCGACCAAACGCCACCGCGCCGCCCGGCCGAAAAACCTACCTCGCCTTCCATCCCCGACCCTTCATAACCGCAGTTTCCTGTTTCTTCAACAGCTTTGCCGCCTGCTGAGCAGCGCAAGGCCTGCATTTCTATTGTCAACCAACCATACCACATATGGCACCCAGACCGAAAGAAGTCAAACGCAAGCTCGACGAGCTGTACTGGAAAACCGATGAGCTCCGCAAGGACCTGATCGGGCTTCACAACTTACTTGTCGAGGCGGATTTCTTCAATGAGTCAAAAGAGCAACCGTATTCGGATAACTATCGGAACCAGGCGCCGCCTGTTGTTCCGCCGGTAATGCCGCCTGTTGTTCCGCCTGTCGTTCCGCCGCAACAGCAGCCGCAGGTCATCCAGGAGCGCAAGCCGCAGCCGCAATTCCAGCCGCAACCGCAACCGGTAAAAACGTTTACGCCGCCACCGCCTCCTCCTCCGAAACGGGAAGAGAAAAGTTTTCTCGAGCGTTATCCCGACCTGGAGAAATTCATCGGCGAGCGGCTCATCACGTTCATCGGTATCGCCGTGCTCGTGACGGGCATCGCCTTCTTCGTGAAATACGCGATCGACAAAAACTGGATTCCCCCGGCAGGTCGTACGGCGATCGGAATTCTTGCGGGCGGTGTGCTGCTCGGTTTTGCACATCGTCTTCGTAAAGCGTTCACCGTTTTCAGCTCGGTGCTGGCAGGAGGCGGCATTGCAGTACTCTACTTCGCGATCTCGTATTCGTTCCAGGTGTACCATCTTTTCCCGCAGGAAGTCGCCTTCGGATTACTCGTGGTCGTCACCGGTTTCACCGTGCTGCTCTCCATCGCTTACGACCGGAAAGAACTGGCCGTGCTCGCGCTCGTCGGAGGATTCACGACACCATTGATGGTCGCCACCGGGCAGGGAAATTTCAACGTGCTCTGCACCTACATGCTGATCCTCGATCTCGGCATGCTCGCGCTGGCGTATTATAAAAAATGGCACCTCGTCAACATCGTCAGCTACGGGTTCACGGTATTGCTGTTCACCGCCGCATTGCTGCATGATGTCGATACTGCCGTCGCACCGCATTACACTTCTGCGCTCGTGTTCGCCACGCTGTTCTACTTTACGTTCTTCGTGATGAACGTCATCAACAACCTGCGCCACCGCGTAAAGTTCAACGCTGGGGAAGTCATCGCGTTGCTTTCGAATTCGTTCCTGTATTACTCGTGCGGCTATTTCGTATTGCACGCAATGCACGCAGAAATTTACCAGGGACTTTTCACGCTGATGGTAGCGCTCTTCAATTTCGGATTCGCTTTCGCGCTGTTCCGCCGCCAGGAAGTCGACCGCACGCTGGTGTATTTCCTCATCGGTCTTGTCGTGACGTTCGTGTCGCTCGCGGGACCGGTACAGCTCGAAGGCAATCACATCACGCTCTTCTGGGCGGCCGAAGCGGCATTGCTCTACTGGCTGTGGCAACGCAGCAAAGTTCCGCTCATCCGTATTGCGTCGATGCTCATCAATGGTGCGATGCTTTTCAGTCTCGGCATGAACTGGTTCAACGTGTACGTCATGAAACACGGTGTTACACTTCCGCTCGACGTGCTGCTGAACAAAGGTTTCGTCACCGGGATTTTCGCCGTAGCGTCATTATCGGTAACGTCGCTGCTGCTGCGGAAAGAAACGGAACCGTTCATGGTCACCGGTTGGGAAACGCCGAACTACCGCAGCACGGTGAACGTGTTTGCTTTCGTGCTGCTGTTCTTCACCGGGTTGTTCGAGCTGTATTTCCAGCTGCAGGGACATAACGTTTCCGGCGCAGCCACTGCGATCTATATTTCCGGTTACATC
Organism: uncultured Flavobacteriales bacterium; assembly: GCA_946478675.1. The sequence goes on from CAMLEF010000034.1 coordinate 3,623, forward strand.
GCGCTGTACCTGCTTGCTTCCTGGATGGCGTTGCGTCCGTTGGGCATGGAATACCTGCGCTGGACGGCCGGTGTGGCGGTGATCGTCCTGATGGTCGCGTACGTGTACTTCCCGCATTATTACACACTGCGGGTGCGGAATGAAATGCTGCTGCGCGATGGTGCTGCTGCGCCGTTCTTATTCCATTATCTCGCTACGGCAACGTTAATCGTCATGGCGTTGCTCGTCGGCCGACAGCTGATGCGCACGGAAACGAGATACGAGGAGGCGAACGGATTTTATCTCTGGCTGATGTGCTTCTTCTTTGTGTTCGTCGTCAGCGCAGAGATCGATCATTTCGCCGTGCTGCAGGGCTTCCAGGCTTCGGCCGATTTTGCGCAGAATCCCGCGCTGGGCAATATCCAGATCAATGAACTTACGGCCCAGAGCCACAAGATCCTGTTCCCGATCGCGTGGGGCATCTGTTCGTTCATCATGATCGCGATCGGCATGCGCAAGCGTGTGCGGCAGCTTCGCATCATTGCGCTGGTGCTGTTTTTCGTCGCCATCGTGAAGCTGATCCTGCTCGGTATCTACGGCGAATCGCAGGCCGGCAAGATCATCGCGTTTATTCTTTGCGGCGTGATCCTGCTGCTGGTATCGTTCATGTACCAGAAGCTGAAAAAGATGATCATGGACGATGATAAACCTTCTGATAAAAACGAAAGCCATGAATCCGCTTAAGTTCCCCGCTCGTCGTATGCGTATTGCGCCCGTGTTGCTTTGGATGGCTGTGTTCCTGCTGTGGCTCGTTGCTGCTGCAGACGCGCAAACGTTCCGCAAAGAAGCGCCCGTTGCGCCTGTTCCTGCCGATGGATTCTATCGCGTGCTGCTGCCGCCTTCGGTAACGTCGAACCTGAAACAGGATTTTTCCGACGTGCGCATTTACGATAAAGACAGCATCGAAACGCCGTATCTCGTTTACAAAGACGAAGCGCACCAGGGCGTCGACCGTTTCGTCACGTACCAGATCGTGGAGAAACATCTCGTGCACGGCTGCTGCTCGCACATCACCGTTCGCAACAGTCTCGGCAATGCGATCGATCACATCGTGCTCGAAGTGAACAACGCCGATGCGAGCCGCGAAATGACGCTCAGCGGCAGCTACGACGGAGAGAACTGGTATGCCGTGAAAGATCATTTCACCGTCAGCTCGTTCAACACGATGGAAAAAGGCGAACGCAAAACCACCAGCCTCATCCGCTTCGATTTTCCGCTGACGGATTATCGTTTCTACCGTTTCGATTTCGACGATTGGTACTGGTGGTGGCACGATTACGATTATCATCATTATCCCGTTTTCGTCGTGCGCGCCGGTTATACCGAACCGACGTTCATCCCCGAAGAATGTCTCGAATTGCCGAAGCCGTCGATCGTGCAAACGGACAGCATGAAGCGGAAAGAAAGTTACGTGCGCATAAATTTTCCCGAAGACGAATACGTCGATCACGTGCGTTTCAGCATCAGCACGAAGAAAAAAGGGAAAGATTATTATCGTGCAGCCGCTTTATACGAAGTAGTAGAACGAAATGTAAACGGGAAAAAGATAACGGAAGAAATTCCGGTCGGCACCACCATTCTTTCTTCGGTGAATGAAAACGAGATCAACCTCAGCACGGAACGGGTGCGCGCGCTGGTGTTGCGCATCAGCAACGAAGACAACCAGCCGCTGATCGTCGATTCGGTAAAAGCGTTCCAGGTGAAGCATTACCTCGTCGCGGAATTGGAGAAGGACAATCATTACGTGATGCGTTTCGGCAACGACAGCCTGTATGCCCCTTCGTATGAGCTGCGTTATTTCAAAGCGAAAATTCCTGCTGCACCGCCCGTCGTTTCTCCCGGCGCCGTCACCGACATCTCGACGAAAAACATCTCGCCGCAGACGATGAAAGGTCTCGCCAAAAACGACCAGCTGAAAGCAGCGGTAGAAACATCACTGCTCCACGACAAGCGTTTCATCTGGATCGCCATTGGAGCCGTCGTGCTGCTGCTCGGTTTTATGACGACGAAGATGCTGAAGGAGATGAAATAGAAAATTAAACCACGGAGACACGGGGGCACGGAGTAATGCCATCTTTGGTCCTGTGTCTCCGTGAATTTTTTATTTTGGTCTTCTAACCACCACAACATGGCAAGGAACGCTAAACCCGATCGCACCACGGTAAAACTCGAACTCACGCTGGAAGAAACCAATACGATCATTCAAGCATTGGGGCTCATGCCTTACATGAGTGTTTACAGGATCATTGAAAAAATTCACTTACAGGCGCAGTCAAACAGCGCCGCATTGCTGAGAGGCGAACCGCCGAAAGAGAAGAAGAAAAAGAAGTAGCCCGGAGCGTCACGCCGTCGTGCTGCGAAGATGCTGAAGGAGATGAAATAGAAAATTAAACCACGGAGATACGGGGGCACGGAGAAATGCAACCCTTATGTCTCCGTGGTTATGAAAGGAAAAAAGCCTCCCGTTTCGGAGAGGCTTTTTTTGTTGATCATCTTGCTTGTTGGCCGACCAGGGCTCGAACCTGGACTCTTCTGAACCAAAACCAGACGTGTTGCCAGTTACACCATCGGCCATCAAAATTTGGCAGTTTTGATCAACGGGAGGCAAAAGTAAAAACATTTCTGTTTTTCACAAAATTTTAGCGCAGGTCTTCTGATTTTAACAGCCCGCCGTTCCTCTAAATACCTATCTTCGCCCGCAAACCTACCATTAAATTATTCCTTACTCCATGATTGCCAGGTACAAACTGTTCAATAATGTGATCGGCTGGGTGATTTTCCTGGTCGCTTCTTTCGTCTTCCTCTCGACCATTGAACCGACGGCCAGCTTCTGGGACTGCGGCGAATACGTAGCCTGCAGCTATAAGCTTGAAGTAGGTCACCCGCCCGGAGCGCCGTTCTTCCTGCTTGTCGGACGCCTTTTCTCTCTTTTTGTTGAACCGCAGCACGTCGCCGCAGCCGTCAATACGATGTCGGGACTGGCCAGCGCCGGCACCATCCTGTTCATGTTCTGGTCACTCACCCTGCTGGGCCGCAAGCTCATCAAGGCGATGAACCAGGAATTCACCTCCGTTCGCATGTGGGCCGTGCTCGGCAGCGCAGCCGTCGGTTCACTCGCTTATGCCTTCACCGATTCGTTCTGGTTCTCCGCCGTCGAAGGTGAAGTGTACGCCATGTCCTCTTTCTTCACCGCGCTGGTGTTCTGGGCGATCCTTCGCTGGGACGCCGACGACAGCCCGCGCGCCGATCGCTGGATCGTCTTCATCGCTTACATGATCGGCCTTTCCGTCGGTGTTCACCTGCTCAACCTGCTCACGATCCCCTCGATCGTTTTCATCATCTACTTCAAGAAATTCGAGCCCAGCCCGCGCGGCCTCTTCATCACGGCGATCGTGGCGGTGCTCATGCTCGGCATCGTTCAGAACGGTATTATCCCGGGTATTGTTTCCGCAGCCGCTAACTACGAGCTGTTCTTCGTCAATTCGATCGGTCTTCCGTTCAACGCCGGTACCATCATCTACTTCCTGCTGCTGATTGGCTTCATCGTTGCCGGTATCCGTTATACCATTCGCGGAACGAAACAGCTCTTCAACATGTTCGTCGGTCTCGGCGCTGCGTTTTTCTTCTTCACGCTGGTGGGCGCTTACCTCTACGGCAAAGCGGCGCTTCCGTTCTTCACCTTCGTTGCAGCAGGCGTAGTGGTGTATTACTTCCGTGAAAACCGTGTGCTGCTGAACACGATCCTGCTCTCCTTCACCGTGCTGGTGATCGGCTATTCCAGCTTTTTCATTCTCGTTATCCGTTCCAATGCGAATACGCCGATGGACGAGAACAACCCGCAGGATGCGATCAGCCTTCTTTCGTACCTGAACCGTGAGCAGTACGGCGACTGGCCGCTGCTGTACGGTCAATACTACAACGCCGAGCTCGATGCGGACAATCCTGCCGACGACGGTACGCCGGTTTACGCGCCGGACACCCGCACCGGCCAGTACGAGATCGTCGATCCGCGCAAGCAATCCATTTACAATTTCACGCCGGAGCTGTGCACCGTTTTCCCGCGCATGTGGGAAATGAACCAGCGCAGCCACGTTTCCGCTTATGAAAGCTGGGGCGACGTCGCGCACAACCACGTGAATGTGCAGATCCGTGACCGCAACAGCCGCAACGGGGAGATGAAAACCGTGCAGCGCCCGACGATGGCGGCGAACCTCCGCTACTTCACGCATTACCAGATCGGCTGGATGTATTACCGCTATTTCATGTGGAACTTCGCCGGCAAACAAAACGACATCCAGGGCCACGGCAATTCCATCGACGGCAACTGGCAGAGCGGCCTGAGCAAGAATAAAGTCGAAGGAATCGACGTGCCGAAACGCATGCGCGATAATCCTGCAAACAACAGCTTCTACTTCCTCCCGCTGATCCTCGGCATCATCGGTATGCTGTTCCACTTCAGCCGCGACTGGAAAAATGCGCTGGTGGTCATGCTGCTGTTCCTGTTCACCGGCCTGGCGATCGTCGTTTACCTGAACCAGTATCCGTACCAGCCGCGCGAACGTGATTACGCGTATGCCGGTTCGTTCTATGCTTTTGCATTCTGGATCGGGATAGGCGCGTACGCGATCTTCAACTTCCTGCACGACCTGGTGCAACGCAAAGACGAGCAGGCGGCCGAGAATTCCACCGGAAGCCTCTCGCACGTTTCCCCGGTCATGGGCTTCATGGCAGGAACCGTTAAGCTCGTTGGTGAATCCAGCGTGCGTACGGCGCAATACCTCGCGCTCTTCTTCGCGATGCTGCTGAGCGCAATAGTGCCGTGGATAATGGGCGCGCAGGGCTGGGACGACCACAACCGCTCCAACCGTTTCACCTGCCGCGATTTTGCGAAAAACTATCTCGAGACCTGCGATCGTGATGCGGTCCTGTTCACCAACGGCGATAACGACACGTTCCCGCTCTGGTACGCGCAGGAAGTGGAAGGTTACCGTACGGACGTGCGCGTGCTCAACCTGAGCCTGCTGAACACCGACTGGTACATCGACCAGGCCAGCCGCATGGCCTACGATTCGCCGCGCGTGCCGTTCTCACTCCCGAAAACCCGTTACCGCCAGGGCTCCTGCGACCAGGTGTTCTTCGATCCCGACAAGAAGAATGCAAAAGCCATGAGCGCACGTGAGCTCATTGACCTCGTCAAGAACGCCGACCCGAGCGTCATGCAGATCAGCAGCCGCCCGGACGATCATGAAGAATCGTATTCCGATACGGTTTTCGTGCTGCCGACGAACAAAGTGTACATCCCCGTCGACAAAGCGAAAGTGAAGCGTAACGGAACGGTTCCTGCGAATACGCCCGACAGCCTCATCGCCGACCGCGTCGAATGGACGATCAACAAATCGTACCTGCTCAAGGCCGACCTGATGGTGCTTGATCTGCTCGCTTCCAACAACTGGGACCGCCCGATCTACTTCGCCGTAACCGCAGGCAGCGACAGCTACCTCGATCTCGACAACATCCGCATGCCCGACGGACAGACGTCGAGCTACCTGCGCCTCGAAGGTCTTGCGTATCGTTTTGTGCCGATGCTCGGAACGAAACAAACCTATTCTTCCGAATCGCTTGTTGTTTGCGATACCGACATCATGTACGACAAGCTGATGGGCAAAAAAGGCGATCCGAACCTGACGGGTTATTTCTGGGGCGGTCTCGACCAGAAGGACAAGTACATCTACATGGATGAGAACAACCTTCGCTTCACGACCAACCAGCGCCTGCAGATGCTGACGCTTGCGAAAATGCTCAACGACGAAGGCAAGAAGGACAAAGCGAAAGCCGTGCTCGACCGTTGCTACGAATCGATGCCGCCCGAGCATGTGCCGTATGAGCCCGTCATGATGTACATGGTGGAGAACTACTACCGCGCCGGCGACAAAGACAAAGCGAACATGATCTCGAAAGACCTGTTCACGCAGTGTGAAGACGAGTACCGTTTCCTCAGCGCGCTGTCGGCGAAGGAGCACACCGAAGAGTACAACATGGACATGCGCCGCAATGCATCGGTCATGAGCGAGCTCGCGAAAAACGCCAACCAGTACGGCCAGGGCGATCTCGTGAAAGATTACGATGCGCGTCTCCAGGCTTTCGGAATGCCGACGACCAAAGACATGATGCGCCAGCAGATGCCCGACATGAACCAGCAGCCCACCAAGGAGCAGCTCGAGTCGCTGATGAAAGCGATGCAGCAGGACTGCCTGAAAGGGCCCCGCGCAAGCGAAAAGTAACATGCGTGCGCTCGCCCGTCCGCAATTGCTGCTTCGCCAGGTTTATCCCGGAGCGTTGTGGCGAATGAAGACGGAAGAGAAAAAGATCTATCTCACTTTCGATGACGGACCAGTGCCCGGGGTAACTCCCGCGGCACTGTCTGTTTTAAAGGAGGCCGGTGTCAAAGCCACGTTCTTCTGCGTCGGCGATAATGTGCGGAAGCATCCGGATGTTTTTGCGCAGGTCGTAGCGGAAGGCCATGCTGTCGGCAATCATACGTTTCATCACGTCGACGGCTGGCAAACGCCTTCGCTGAAATACCTGCGGGAAGTGCAGGAGTGCTCGGCGTTCGTGAAGAGCGAACTGTTTCGTCCGCCTTACGGAAGAATGCGCCGCTCGCAGTTTAACGCGCTGAAGAAAAAATTCAAAGTCGTCATGTGGGACGTGCTCACCTGCGACTTCGATCCGTCTTTAACCAAAGAAGACGTGCTCGCACTTTCCCTGAAGCACGCACGCGAAGGATCGATCGTGGTTTTTCACGACAGCGTAAAAGCGGAAGAGAAAATGCTCTGGGCGCTGCCGCGATTCATCGAACGCATGCAACAGCAGGGATTCACGTTCGGAGTGTTGTAAAAATTCCCCCGTTTTGTTCGGTCAGAGCCGGAAACAGTGAACGCAAAAAAATCCGGTTAATATTGAGATGATGGTATTGAGTATTGAGATTTGAGTATTGAGAAAGTTCCAGGATACAATCTCAATACTATTATCTCAATACTCAATACTCAATACTCTTTTAAACCGTTTCCGGCAGCACCAGCGGGACATGCTGCGTTTTGATCTTCACCCAGCCTTCGCGGACGTTGACAATATCGTTGATGCCTTTTGCTTTCAGGATGGAGGCGGCGATCATCGAACGGTAGCCGCTCTGGCAATGGACGAAATAGGAACCTTCCGGTTTCAGCGCGCTGAGGTTTTTCTCGTCGCTGAATTTCGTGAGGCAGAGATTCTCCGCGTTCTGAACGTGTCCGCCGTTGAATTCACCGGGGCGGCGAACGTCGAGGATCGTGCGTTTGCTGTTTCCGGAAGTGATCTCGTTCGCGAAAGTTTCCGCTTCCATGTTCACGATCGTGTCGATCGCATTGCCGGCCGCTTTCCAGGCTGCAACGCCTCCTGCGAGATAACCGGCGACATTCTCGTAGCCGACGCGTGCCAGGCGGAGAATGGCTTCCCGCTCTTTGCCGTCGTTCGCCACCACGAGGATCGGGCGGTTGATGTCGACCAGCGTTCCCACCCACACCGCATACGTGCCGTCGAGGCCGATGAAAAGTGATCCGGGAACGAAGCCGGCGCTGAACTCTTCTTTGCTGCGTGTGTCGAGCACGAGTGCGCCGTTTTCAATCGCGAGTTTTGCCTGCGCAGCGTCCAGCCCTTTCACGTTGCGGTCGAGCACCTCGTCGATGCTGTCGTAGCCTTTTTTATTGATCATCGCATCCTTGAAGAAATACTGCGGAGGAGCAGAGAGCCCTTCGGTAACGGTGCGGATAAATTCGTCGCGGTCGGTGATGAGCATTGCGTAGTTCATCTTCTTCTGTTCACCGATGGTCGACCAGGTTTCTTTGCCGATGTTTTTTCCGCAGGCAGAACCGGCGCCGTGCCCGGGATAAAGCAACACCTCGTCGGCGAGCGGCTTGAGCTTGTTCTTCAGCGAATCGAACAGCATGCCCGCCAGCGCTTCTTTCGTCATCTTGCCGTCGAGCAAATCGGGACGGCCGACGTCGCCGACGAAAAGCGTATCGCCGGTAAAGACAGCGTTCTCTTTTCCGTTCTCGTCGATCAGCAAATAGCAGCTGGATTCCGGCGTGTGGCCGGGCGTGTGCAGCGCGCGGATCGTGAGCTTGCCGATTTTGAATTCTTCGCCGTCGTGCGCATTGTGTATCGCGTAATTCGTTTCAGCGCCCGGGCCGTAGACAATCGTTGCGCCGGTTTTGCGTGCGAGGTCGATGTGGCCCGACACGAAATCGGCATGGAAATGCGTTTCGAAAACGTATTTGATCTTCACGCCGCGCTCTTTTGCTTTGGCGAGATAAGGCTCGGTTTCACGGAGCGGATCGATTACTGCAGCTTCGCCTTCCGATTCAATCCAGTAAGCAGCTTCCGCGAGGCAGTTCGTATAAAGTTGTTCGATGTACATGGCCGTTGGTTTTGGGTAGTACAAAGATAGGAAACGGGTAAAGCGGCCCGGGAATTTCCTGTTGATAAAGCCATAAGCAATATCTATTCGCTTTCGCCGGGTTATCTTCGTAATTCCTATGCTCGCGTTTCCGAAACAGTTCCCGGTGCTGCAGACCGATCGGCTGCTGCTGCGTCCCGTGCAGGGTGCGGATGTGCCGGTGATCTTCCGTCTCTACAGCGAACCGCGCGTGATGGAATTTCGCGGGGAGGCCGTGTTCACAGCAATTGCGCAGGCGGAACGGCTCGTTTTTCACTGGAGAAAATTGTTCGCGCAGCAGAATGGTTTGCGATGGGGAATGACATTGCGCGAAAGCGGCGAACTGATCGGTACGCTCGGCTTCAAGCAGCTTTTTCACCAGCATCTTCGCGCGGACCTCGGTTACGAGCTCGATCCTGCATACTGGCGCCGCGGACTGATGACGGAGGCCGTGAAGGCAGTAACGGAATGGGGATTGCGCACGCTGCAGCTGCATTCGATCGAAGCGAACATCACGCCCGGGCACATCGCTTCACAACGCATCCTCGAAAAAGCCGGCTTCCGCGCAGAAGCGTATTACCGCGAGAATTATTTTTACGAACATTGGTGGGACTCGGAGATCTGGTCGAAGCGCGACGCATCATGAAAAAGAAAAAATCAGAAGAGAACGAACCTGCCCTGAAGCTGGAGATCTTTCCCGCTTCCGGCGATACGCTGCTGGAGCTGCCCGTCGCTTCCGAGCCGGTCCCCGCAGGATTTCCTTCGCCCGCCGAAGATTACCGCGACCAGAAACTCGACCTGAACCAGCTCCTCATCAAGCGGCCGTCGTCCACATTTTTCGTGCGGGTCAGCGGCGAATCGATGACCAATGCCGGCATCTTCGACGGAGATCTTTTAGTCGTGGATCGCTCCGTTCAGCCGACCGACAAGAAGATCATCATCGGCGTCATCAATGGAGAATTCACGGTAAAACGCATCCGCAAAAGAGGGGAGAAGATCTTCCTCGTTCCTGCCAATCCTGCGTTCAAAGAAACAGAGATCACGCCCGAAATGAATTTTGTGGTGTGGGGAGTCGTCATGTACTGCATCCACCGCGTCTGACTTAAGTGCCCTCCTTAAGTGCTCTTAAGTGTCTTAAGTGGTGAATTCCTCACGCGAAGCGCTACCGCTTCTTCATCTTCAGACTATCCGCCGGGAACTTCGCTTCCATCTCCCCACGTGCCATCTTCACCCAATCTGTGAGCGTTTGCTGCTGCTCCGCCGAAAGTTTCGCATTGCCGTGGATGAGCGTATACGATGAAAGCGGCATCTCGCCTTCCTTCACCTGGTCGCCGATCTCTTCCAGCTTGCGATACTGCCGGCGCGGACTGTACGCAGCGAATTCGTCAAAGTTCAATTCTTCTTTTCCTTCGTTCACGTGATCCTGCAGCCACCAGGCGACCGGCTGCACTTCCGCGTACCAGGGATACACCGTCTTGTTGCTGTGGCAATCGAAGCAGGAAGTCTTCAGGATTGCCGATACTTCCGGCGTCATCGTTACGGTTTCGGAAAGAGGGCCGTTTCCCGCATTGGAGGAGCCGTTGTTTTTTGCCGGGCGAATGAACTGGATGATGACCAGCACCGCGAGCAGCCCGAGGAGAATTTTGGTTCTGCGTTTCATGATGCGGTAAAAGTAATGCATCCCGGCAACAGGAAATATGACGAAAGTCTCACGCATTTTTACAACGAACACTTGACATCCGCCTGTTGCTGCCGGTAACTTAGAGGCTGGAATTTATTTTTTCAGAGCAGGATTTTTTCATGTACGCTGTTGTCGATTGCAATAATTTTTTCGCTTCCTGTGAGCGCGTTTTCCGGCCCGACCTGAAAGAGAAACCGGTTGTCGTGCTCTCCAATAACGACGGTTGCATCGTGTCGCGTTCGGCAGAAGCCAAGGCGCTCGGGATAAAAATGGCTGTGCCGTTTTTCGAAGTGCGCGATCTCCTTCGACAAAACGATGTAAAAGTTTTCTCTTCGAACTATACGCTCTACGGCGATTTTTCCGGTCGCGTGATGGATGCGCTTTCCGAATTCGTAGACGGCGAAGACGATCTCGAAGTGTATTCCATCGACGAAGCGTTCCTCAATCTCGCGCCGCTGCTGCCGTATCACCTGCCGCAGGAATATTGCGCGCGTATCCGCAGGAACGTGGAGCAGTGGACCGGCATTCCCGTCAGCATCGGTGTGGCGCCTACGAAAACGCTTTCGAAAATTGCGAACGACGTCGCGAAGCAGTACAAAGGATACGGCGGCGTTTTTGTGATGGACACGCCCGAACGCACCGAAAAAGTGCTCGACGCAACACCCGTCCGCGACGTCTGGGGCATCGGCTATCGCCTGGCGCGGCAGCTTGGGGAATACGGCATCGCTACGGCGAAACGGCTGCGCGATGCGGATGAAGGCTGGATCAAAAAGAAATTCGGCGTCACCGTGCTGCGAACCGTTTACGAATTGCGCGGCCGCCCCTGCTTTTTTGACGGCAGCGTTCCCGAAGTCCGCAAGAGCATTGCCAGCACGCGCTCATTCGGCAACAACGTGACTTCGTTCGAAGACCTGCGCGAGGCGGTGGCCACTTACATTTCATGGGCCGCGGTGAAGCTGCGCAAACAGCAATCCGCCGCGCGCGGTCTCTACGTTTTCATTCTCACGAACAAGCTCAATTACAAGCCGCGCATGCAGGAAGGTGCTTTCCGCGAATTGCCCGTCGCCACCGAAAGCACGCCGGAGCTCATTCACTATGCTACGGAATTGCTGCGCGGACTTTACCGCGACGGCAGTGTCTACAAGAAAGCCGGTGTCGTGCTCTCGGGAATTACGCCGCGGACAAACGTTCAGCTGAGCGCATTCGACAAGATCGATCGCGACAAATCCGGGACGCTCATGGAAGCGATCGACCGCATCAACCGCGTGAACGGCGAAGGCATGATCAAATTCGCAGCCACCGGTGTGAAGAATAACTGGATGATGCGTTCCGGCATGCGCTCGCCGAATTACACGACGCGGTGGAAAGAACTCCCGGTGGCAACCGTCTGAACACTGTTTAGCAAATCTGATTTTCCTGCTTGTTCTAACGAAGCCGGGAACGTTTCGCATTCGCATGAAACAGGTTCCCGACTTCGCCCGAACAGGCAGAGAATTTATTGCACGATCAATCGACGCAGCAACTGTGCGTTTTCCTGTACCATCACCACTGTATACGCGCCTTTCGCAAGCGTGTTTGTGTCGATGAAGAAACGCTGCGCGCCGTAACCGTTCACCGTTTCTTCGGAAACGACTCTGCCGGTTTCATCGAGCATGCGGATCGTTGTCGTTTCGCTCGTCGCGTTCCATTCGAGCCAGCTGCCTTCCGTGCACGGGTTCGGGAACAATTTCACAAGACCGAAGCGGTTCCAGTCGGGGCCGGTGCTCAACGGTGACGATTTCAGCTGCACGTCATCAATGAATAACACGTTGCCGCCGTTGGTGCTGTCGAGGTTGTTGTAAGTCGACGCGAGTGTCAGTTGCAACGTGTCCGGCGCGGAGAAACACATGAATGGAACGGAGAAGTACGTCCACGTTGCAGCCGGCGGAAGCCCGGTCATTTGTCCGCCGACGGGTGTGCCGTTGTTCGTGCAGTTGATGAAAACCGTTGCGCTGTCGGTGCCGGTCGGCGTGAATTTGTACCAGCCGGTGAGCGTATCGATCAGTTGCGAATACGGCCGTCCACCGACGGGCGGGCTGTTGGGCGGAAGCTGTCCGGTGGAGGCGACGCCGGGAAGAATGTTGGAGCCGCCGTACGAAACATTCGCCAGTCGCAGGCAGTACGTTCCGGAATGCGCGTTGGTCGAACGGTAAGCCGTATCACCGATCGTTGCCCAGCCGGTGGGAAGGTATTCTGTGCGCGGCACCCAGTTTTCGAAGCTGCCGTTCAGCTGCGCCGGTTGCGAAGGAACACCGCTGAACACGAGGTTGTCGAGCTGCAGCATGCTGCCGGGAATGCCCTGCGAAGAATAAGCGTTGCTCGAAGCGGCGCCGATGATGATGCTGTCGGGTGTAGCGCTGATCGGAATGTTCAGCGTAACGGAAAACGGCGTGTAAACGGAATGCGTTCCCGTGAAAACGCCGCCGTCGAAGCTAACGGGAACACCGCCCTGCTTGAACACGACGAAGATGATGCCCGTGTCGCCGGCGGGAATGTTGCATTTGTAATAACCCGTCAATGCAATGGGGCGCTGATTGTAGGGAATGCCGCCGTTGAAGCTGTTGGGATCGCCGTTGATGCAATAACCGAACGACGTATCCTGTCCGTTCGTGACGGTCGTCATGCGCAGCGCGTACGTTCCCTGCTGCGGATCGGTAACGCGCGTGACGTTTGCCGGCAGCATCATCAGCATGTTCTGCGTGTTCGACGTCTGGTAATACTGCGGATCGTTGTAGGAAGACGGCGTCCAGTTTTCAAAGCCTCCGTTGGGAATGGTTTGCGCGGCGGCCATTGCGGAAATGAAAACAGGAACAGCGAGTAGAAGTTTTTTCATAGGGTTGTCTTTACTCAAAAATAGCAATTCGCGGCGATCGTTTCCGTGCGTAAAACAACAGCGCAAAAACAGCGTTCTCTCTTCTGAAAACCGCTTGCTGTGCGCCGTTAAAGAATGTTAACCTTCCTTAGCTGCGGAATGCGGTTTGTTAATTTTGTTTGGCATGAAAATCATTTCTCCGAAGCTCATCACGTTCCTGGCCGGCGCAGCCCTGCTGGGATTGTGTGTGATCCAGTATTATTGGATCAGCAATGCGGTTTCGCAGAAGCACGAGCATTTCGGGCAGGACGTTCGTGAAGCGCTCGTGCAGGTTTCGCGCAAGTACAGCATTCACCAGGCGCAGGTGCGCCGCATGCGTCACCTCAGCTATCACCGCCAGAGCTACATCGATCCTGCGCAGAACAACTACGCGCAATCGCAGGTGAACGTGTACGAAGAATTCGTTTCCGATTCCGCCGGCCAGGTGCGTCGCAGCCAGCGCAGCCGCACGTATCCCGGCGACACGCTCTCTCGCGAATACAACAGCGGCGTTTCCGCCAACACGATCCATTCGAATTCGATCCGCCCCGGCACCAGCACGGTTCCGCCCGATTACAACAATCCCGGTCTCCTCTTCCACAATTTCTTCGACGAGGTCGTGCACATCAACGTGTACAACGATTACAACAACTACGTCGACACGTCGCTGATCGATTCGCTGCTGCGCAATGAGCTCATGAGCCGCGGCATCAACACGCGTTACGTCTGGGCGATCCTCAATACGCCCGTCAACGTTTTCTCCAGCGATCATCTCTCGCCCGACCCGCTGCAGGACAGTTTGCTGTGCAGCCGTTACCGCGTGAGCCTGATGCAGGACAACCTCTTTTCGCAGCCGCGCGCGCTGGCGATCTACTTCCCGAACGAGCGCAGCTACATTCTCCGCTCGATCCTCGGCATGCTCGTGCTTTCGGCGATGTTCATCGTGTTCATCATCCTGCTGTTCTATTATTCGATCACGACCATTTACCGGCAGAAGCAACTTTCCGAGGTGAAGAACGACTTTATCAGCAACATGACACACGAGCTGAAAACGCCGATCTCCACCATCTCGCTGGCCTGCGAAGTGCTCGGCGATGAAGCGGTGACGAAAACAAAAGAGCGCACCGATCGTTACGTGTCAATGATCAAGGAAGAGAACAAGCGCCTGAGCATCCTCGTGGAAAACGTGCTGCAGACGGCGATCCTCGACAAAGGAAATTTCAAGCTGAAACCGGTCACGATCAACCTGCACGAGCTGATCACGCAGGCGATCGGAAGCGTGCAGCTCTCTGTCGACAAGAAGCACGGCGAGCTCATCCCGGAATTGAAAGCGAAACAGCCCGAGCTGGTTGCCGACCGCACGCATATCCAGAACGTGATCTACAACCTGCTCGACAACGCCATCAAATACACGCCGGAAAAACCGCTGGTGCGCATTCACACGGAAGATACCGCCGACGGCATCGAGTTCTGGGTGGAAGACAACGGCATCGGCATCAGCCGCGAGAACCAGAAAAAAATATTTGAAAAACTTTACCGCGTACCCACCGGGAATATCCACGACGTGAAAGGGTTCGGCCTCGGGCTGAGCTACGTGAAAGCGATCGTGGAGAAACACGGTGGCCAGGTGTGGGTGGAAAGCGAGCCCGGCAGCGGCAGCCGTTTCCACGTGCGCCTCCCCTATACGCCAAACGAAAAACCGAATTTATGACGACTGAAACCAAAACCCGCATCCTGCTTGCAGAAGACGATCCGAACCTCGGCCACCTTTTGCAGGAATACCTTGACGCCAAAGGCTACGAAACCGTTCTTGCCACCAATGGAAAAGAAGGTTTCGAACAATTCCGCAAGCACACGTTCGACCTCTGCATGCTCGACGTGATGATGCCGGTGAAGGATGGATACACGCTCGCCAAAGAGATCCGCGCCGTGAACAAAGAAATTCCGATCGTTTTCCTCACAGCCAAGTCGATGAAGGAAGATGCGATCGAAGGTTTCAATGCCGGCGCCGACGATTACATCACCAAGCCGTTCAGCATGGAAGAGCTGCTGCTGCGTCTCAAAGCGATCCTTCGTCGCACGAAAGGCGGCGCGCTCAACATGGAGCAGACGCAATTCACGATCGGCGATTACAAATTCGATTACACGCGCCAGGCGCTCGAGTTCGGCAACAAATCGCAGAAGCTGACGTCGAAAGAAGCCGACCTGCTCCGCCTGCTTGCGCTGCACAAGAATGAAGTGCTCGACCGTTCCTTCGCGCTCAATACGATCTGGGGCGACGACAGCTATTTCAACTCGCGCAGCATGGATGTTTACATCGCGAAGCTGCGCAAGTATCTCAAGGAAGATCCCGCCGTCGAGATCATGAACATCCACGGACGCGGCTTCCGTCTCATCGCTAAATAAGCAGCAGCCGGAACAGGCCCAGCCGGATCATCACGCGCGCGAAATCGCCGTAGGTGACCGGTTTTGCCATGTGCGCTGAAATTCCGAAGCCGTAGAAAATTTCCACGCCGGGCATTTCACCGGAGGCGACTGTTACGACCAGCGGTGTTTTGGCCAATTGGGGATGCGCTTTCACTTTCATCACCGCGTCCATCGTTCGCCGGTGCGGCAGGTCGATGAGCACGAGCGCGGGAGCGACCGCCAGGTTGTTTTTCGTCTCGCCTGAAAACAGCAGGTTGTAAATTTCATCTCCGTAGCGGATGCACGTCAGGCGGCAATACAGGTGATTGTCGTGGAATAGTCCGTTAACAGCCGTTTTGTTGTTTTCTTCTTCGTAGATGAACAGGATCTCTGTAGTGTGTTCGCCGGTCATGACTCAGGAGCGGTTATCGAATCCGTTGAGCAGTTCTTTCAACGAGATCTCGAGGGCATCCGCAATTCTTTTCAATGCATAAATGGAAGGATTCACTCTTCCTTTCTCAATACGAATAAGGTTCGGTTTATCCATAAAACACCGGCGGGCGAGCTCCGAAACGGAAATGTTCTTGCCCGCCCTGATCTTGCCGATATGGGCGCCAAGTTGTTCCAGGAATATCGCCTGTTCTTTTTTCTCGCTTTCTTGAATTCCCATCGTATCCTTCTTTCTCCTTTTATAAAATGGTGCAAGTAAAATAGTTTTTGTCCCTTTTGCGGGTATCGAATCTGACACCTGATGAAATAGCCCCTGTTTTCAGGCGTAAATGCTGAGAAGAAACCGGGTGCGGATGCGGGAACTGGTTCGGAATCCGTAAGAAAAGTCCAGGTCAGCGGTGCCCTGAAAAAATGCAGCGGGTAAAAAAACTTTCGGCCGTTGCCGGTCAGACATTCAACAATTCAAACCGGCATACACCACAAATTTCCGCACTTTTCATCAGCCGGAGACGCGATGAACAGTGGATTTCGACGGGTGGTAGGAAATATAATACAACCGGCCGGATAAGCCGGATTGCTGACGAAGAAGAGAAAAAAACGAAGCGTTAGATTTTCAGCGCGAAGCCGACACCGAGCACCTGGCGGAACTGCAGGCGCGGGCCTGCTCCGTCGATCACACCATCGTGGTTGTTATCGATGGGAATGCTGATGTCGTTGTCGTAGATCGCCTGCATGTTGAACGTGGCGGAAATGTACTTGTTCACTTTCAGCGACAGCAGCACTTCTGCGTTCACGTCGATGTTCTGCGGGTCCTTCAGGTAATTCGTGAACAGCTCGCAGCGCGCGGTCAGCAGCACATTCTTCATGATCTCCGAATTGTACTGTGCGCGGATGTAGCCGCCGAATTCATAACGCGCGAGCTTCCCCGGCGTGATCACGTTGCCGGCTGTATCGTACGTCGCTTTTTCCACGCCGAAAGAACCGCTGTTCGCCAGCGCCTGGTTGCGCACGAACGTTACACGACCGGTGAGCGGCGCGATGAGCACGGAAGTTTTTTTGTTCGGCTTGTAATCGAGACCGATCGCCAGCGTGAGATAAGCCGGCGCCATGAAATCCGACAACAGCGTGGGCGGAGTGGTTTCGTAATCGTAGCCCGGCTGGAACTGCGTTTTGAATCCGAGCAGCGCGGAATAATACCACACGCGACCGAATGCATAACGGCCGTATTTCGAAGTGAAATCGATCTTGTCGTCCGTCTTGCGAAGGCTCGAAGTTTTGCCCTGCTGCAGCAAACCGTAAGCGAGATCGAGATTATTGTCCCAGCTGATCGTCGAGTCTTTTTTGTAATTGATGTGCGCATTTGCCAGCGCTTGTCCCGAGAGCGAGTTGACGCCGCCCGCCGCCCAGTTGGTGTACGACGACTGCGTGAAGTTGAAGCCGATCAGCGCGCCGCGGTGCCAGTGACGAAGACTGTCGGGCAGGCTGTTTTTTTTCTGTGCGGCGAGGGTCAGCGGAAGCAGGAAGAACAGGACGAGGTACTTTTTCATGGGAGTGTTTTCTCGGGACAAAATTAGGGAAACTCGCTGTACGGATCAGAGGGAGCCGGTGCGTCCGCCGTCGACGGGTACGTTGATGCCGTTGATGTAAGCGGCAGCAGGCGTGCAGAGGAACGCGATGGCTGCGGCTACTTCCTGCGGTTCGCCGAAGCGTCCTGCGGGAATTTCATGCAGCATTTCCTGTTCGGCAGCTTCGCGCGAAATCCCGGCCTTCTGTGTTTTGTTGGTGAGAATGCTGTCGAGGCGCTGCGTGGCGGTGGCGCCGGGAAGCACGTTGTTCACCGTAATGCCGAACGGCGCTACTTCTACCGAAAGCGTTTTCGACCAGTTGGCCACAGCGGCGCGAACGGTATTCGACACGCCGAGGTTGCGCAGCGGAATTTTTACCGAAGTGGAAATGATGTTGACGATGCGGCCGAATTTTTCCGCTTTCATGCCGGGCAAAACCGC
>CAMLEF010000035.1 GCA_946478675.1 uncultured Flavobacteriales bacterium
AATTATCCGACGAACGTGCAGAATGGCTACGGTTATTTTGCGACGCAGTTCCCGGATATTAGGATTTATTATCTGCCGGATTATCATTGATGAATCAGAAGAAAAATAAAAAAGTAAACCTCGAAGGTTTTGGGAAACCTTCGAGGTTTACTTTTTTATTTCTTAGTTTTTAGAAGCTCAATTCCACATTCCGCGGAACTCTTTAAAAAGCGCTTTCGCTTTCTTGCGGAAGAAGATCAGCACGATCATCAGGAACGCATACGGCACCGCCATCAGGTAGAGGATGGCATTGTTGAGGCCGGCCGCCTGTCCGCCGCTGTCGGTTTCTGCTACCGCTTTGCACATCGCGCATTGTGCCGACGCGCTGAAGACGATCAGCAGCAGGAAAACCGAAAGGAGAACGAGACGTTTCATGACTTAAAGTTACGCTTTTTTCAGGCGTAAAACGGCGAGATCAGCAGGTAAACGATCGGGCCGGTGAGGCTCACGTAAAACCAGATCGGCCAGGTGTAGCGCGCGATCTTTTTGTGCTTCGGGAACTCCGAGGTGAGGCCGCGGTACGCCGTGAAAAGGATGAACGGAAGAATGATCGCCGCGAGGAAAATGTGCGTGAGCAGGATGATCAGGTAAACCGCGCGCAGTCCACCTGCCGCTGCTTTTTCCGTTGCGTCGAGCGTGCCGTCGTGGTTCGTGTCGCCGTAAATCGTGTCGCCGCTGAGCAGGTGATGCGCGATGTAGGAAACGAGGAAGATGATCGAGAACGTCATCGCCGCGAGCATGATCTTCTTGTGCTGCACGTATTTTTTCTGCTTCACCGCCCAGAGCGCCGCCAGCAGCAGCACCGTCACGATCGAGTTGATGATTGCATTCACCAGCGCGAAGATGTGAATGTTGAAACCAAGATTCACGTCGAGCTTCACACGACCGAGCACGACGATCACGGCGAAAACGACGAACGAAAAAACGCCGATGAGCCATTTCGCTTTCGGATCGTTTTTGGTGATGGAAGGCTGGAGCATTTTTTTGCGGTTAATTGTCGCCGGAGAAACCGGAAGACGGATGCAAAATTAAGCAGTAAAAAATCACTTCTCCTTTAGCAGCGCATTAATATCGACGATCAAACTGTCCACTGCAGCAGAATCCGTTCCGCCGTAGTAGCCGCGAATACGCGCATGGCGATCGACGAGCACGAGCTGGTCGCTGTGAATGAAATCTTCCGAATCGCCGTTGCCGGGCTCGACAGGAAGAAAGAATCCGTAGCGGGCGAGATCGTAAAGATTTTTCTTTTTGCCGGTGATGAATTTCCATTGCGCCGTATCCGCATGAAAACGCTGCGCATACGTTTGCAGCGAAGCCACGGAGTCACGCGCGGGATCGACGGTGTACGAAACGATTGCAACGTCCGGGTTGCCGCGGAACGCTTCCTGCACACGCGTCAGCTGCGAGGTCATGCGCGGACAGGTGCCGCCACAGCTGGCGAAGAAAAAATCGTTGACGACCACTTTCCCATTGACGGAAGTCGTGACGAACGGGCGCCCGCTTTGCGCGAGGAACGTGTCGGAAGGAACCGTGTGGTAGAGCGTGTCGCCGTTTGCGCCGAGCGAATCGAGCGGGTAATATTTCGCCAGCCGCGGAAGGCTTGTCTTCGTTACGGCACCGGAATCGAACGCCGGGTGTTCACCGCCGTTTCCGCAGGAGAACAACAGCGTCAGCACCGGAAGAAGCAGCAGTCCGCGTTTCATCACTTTTTCTTTTCGATCGTCGTTTGCTCGAGCGTTTCGGCGGCTTCATCACGCGAGTAGATGTACTGCACGTCTTCGCGCATTTTCTTGAGCTGGTCGCCGTAATGGATGTTGTAGTACCCGCGGATCCGCCCTTTCCAGTCGATCAGCACAGCATCGCTCTTGCCCACCCACGGATCTTTTTTCCGTGAAGGATCGGGCACGAAATAATGCTTGTCGCGCAGCGTATCGAACGTCACCGGCGGAACGAAGATGGTCATTCCCGTATCGGTGCCGAGCTTGAGGTCTTTCGCAAAATCAGGCGCATCCGCCGGCGGATTTCCGGCCGAGTCGCCGGGAAAGAAAAACACGAAGACCGCGTTCCCGTACTTGCTCTTGTTCCAGGTCACATCCTGCGCGAGCAGCGGAAGCACGCTGTTCACCGAATCGGGATGCAGGAAGATGGCGAGGTAAAGATGCCCGGCGAGCTTGTTGCTGTTGAAGGCCGCGCCATTTTTCAGCAGTCCGTGAAAGGCAGGAATGGTGTACCAGGCGGTGTCGGTTTTCGGATTACCGTTCTTATCCGTGACTTCAATGGCGTGCCTGGGGCCAAAAAAAGGCGCCCGGACTGCTTTTGGCACACCGAGCGCGAAATAAATGTAAATAAGAGTCGGAAGAAGGAGAACGGTAACGAGGATGAGCTTGGATTTCATTACTTGGTTTCTCCTGCTGCCTCATGATGGCCGGAATGACGAGCCTCCTCCATCATTTTCACTTTCTCGTTCGGGATGGGTTCGTCGATGCGACGGGTCTTCGAATATTCACCTTCGCCGATCGTCAGCATGATGATCAGGTAAAGGATGAAGCCCGCGAAGGGAGCGATGATCACCCATTTCGTCCAGCGCGTTTCTTCGCCGAGGTGCATGAACGTGTACACGATGAAGTACGCTTTGAAGACGGTCAGGCCGATGAAGATGAACTTCAGGACATTCGCGCTGAATCCCCATTCTGCGGCTTTGATACCGATGAAGATTTCAGTGATCGTAACGACCAGCAGCAGCCAGAACACGTTCCAAAGCTTGCGGCGGATCTTCTTGCCGTGCGCTTCGTCGTGGTGCGCCATCATTTCATAATTCGGAAACGGATCGTGGAATTCTGACATGGTGTTTCTTTTATAGCGTTGTTAATGTCTTTTTTCTCGAAGAAAGGATTAGAGCAGGTAGAAGAAGGTGAATACGAAGACCCATACAAGGTCGACGAAGTGCCAGTAGAGACCTACTTTTTCTACCATTTCATAGTGACCGCGGCGGGCCATGATGCCCTTGAGCACCATGATGAAGATGACGATGTTGATGCACACGCCGGAGAAGACGTGGAAACCGTGGAAACCGGTGATGAAGAAGAAGAAATCCGCGAAGCCGGTGTGGCCGTATTCGTTGTGGTGCAGGTTAGCGCCGTAGAATTTTTCGCCGTGATCGATGATGTACTTCGATGCTTCGGCAGAAAGCGCTTCACCTTTGTGCATAAGAATGTTCAGGTTCGCTTCGTGCGTTTCATGGTTCACCTGGTACGTATACATCTCGTTCTGGTAAAGAACGGAACCATGCTCAGAGCCCGTGATGAAGTTGTACCATTCCCAGGCCTGTGAGCCGACGAACATCAGGCCCCCGATGATCGTTGCAAACATCCAGATGAGAACGCCTTTGCGGTTGTTGCGGTGACCCGATTCAACAGCGAGTACCATCGTCACCGAGCTCATGATGAGGATGAAGGTCATCAGACCTACGTACATCAGCGGCAGGTGCTTTCCTTCGAGGAAGGGGAAGTGATGGAACACATCGCCCGGTACCGGCCATTCGCCATAGAAGCGGTGACGGAAGAAACCATAGGCGCAAAGGAAGCCGGAGAAAGTGAGCGCGTCAGAGATGAGGAAGAACCACATGAAGAGTTTTCCGTAGCTGGCGCCCAGGGGAGAAGTAGCTCCGCCCCAGTTGGCTTGTTTCAAATCTGCAGATGCTCCTGCCATAAGTGAAGAATTGTTGTTGGTGTGGTGTTCGGGTGCTCCGCGGTCGGCGGAGGCGGTGCAAGTTTACTTATAAATCGTTAAAAAAACGAACAAATATATCCATAACAAATCGAGGAAATGCCAGTAAATCGACACCACCCGGATTCCGTGGACATTGTTCGCCCCGTACGCTCCGAAGAACGAACGGATGAGAATGAAAAGTAACGCGATGATCCCGCCCGCCAGGTGAGCCAGGTGCAGGCCGGAAAGCATGTAGATGAACGAGCCGGAAACCAGCGAGGTTTGCCCTTTCTGGTGAACGAGGTAAACGCCGCCTTCGGTCAGCAGTCGCCAGCCTTCGAACTGGAACCATGCAAAAGCCAGTCCGAGCACCAGCGTTGCGCCCAGGAAAAGGCTGCCCGCGCGGACTTTATTTCTGCGGAAGCTCCACAGCGAAAAATTCATCGTGACGCTGCTGAGGATGATGACCGCCGTGCTGATCTTGAAAACGTCCGGCAGGGTGATCTGGAACCAGTTGCCGGCGCCGCGACGAACAATGTAAGCGCTGGTAAGGCCGGCAAAGATCATGATGATGCTCACAATGCCGAGCCACATGAGGTTGCGCTGCGCACGCTGTCTCTTGAGCTGAAATTCCTGGTCTGACGTCAACATGGCTTCCATGATCTTAACCGAATAAATACGCCAGCTGTACCACCGGCAGGTAAATGAATGAACCGAACATCAGTCGCGAAGCGGAGCGTACGTCGCATTTGCGGTAAAGCTGGATGGCCTGGTACAGGAACCCGATGCCGCAAACCAGCACGATCACCATCGAAACGGTGCCGGAGGTTTGAATCAGGATCGGGAACAGGCTGACGGGAATGAGAACGAGCGTGTAAAGCACAATCTGGAAAGCGGAGCTTTTATCGCGGCCGCCCAGCGAAGGCAGCAGGTGAAAACCGGCTTTCTGGTAATCATCGTGCAGCACCCAGGCGATGGCCCAGAAGTGCGGAAACTGCCACATGAACTGCACCGCGAACAGCAGCCAGCCCGTGAGGCCAATGTGACCAACACCGCTGGTAGCAGCCACCCAGCCCAGCATGGCGGGAATAGCGCCGGGGAACGCGCCCACGAATACGGCGAACGGCGTTCTCTTTTTGAGCGGGGTGTAAACGACGGTGTAAAGGATCAGCGCGAGCGTGCTGAGAATGCCGCTCAGGATGTTCGTGTAAAGGAAAAGTGCGGCGATACCCACAGCGCCCATCACCGATGCGACGATGATTCCTTCGCCCGGCGTCATGCGCGATTGCGGGAGCGGACGCTTCATCGTGCGCGTCATGATCTTGTCCGATTCGCGCTCGATGACCTGGTTGAAACCGTTGGAAGAAGCCGTGACCAGCAGACCGCCGATCGTCAGCGCCGTCAGCCGCAGCCAGTCCATTTCGATGTTGAGCTCCCGGCAGGCAATGAAATAGCCGATGACAGCGGAAAACACCACCAGCGAAGCGAGACGGAGCTTCGAGAACTGCACGTAATCCGCCACCTTACTCATCAGGCTCGCAGGTTTATCGATCGTATGTGCACGGGAAGAAAGCAAATTTCCGGCTTTAAAAACCGCGCCAAATTTAGGCATTCCGCCCCGTCCGAGGTTCCCGTTCGGAAGGAATTTAGACGGCTTCTAAATAATGGGGGATGAAGGCCGCTCTTCGGAGGATATTCTCTTTGTAGAAGATGCGGATGCATGCTTCGGGGAAATCGGCATTCGGTAATTCGGACAGTCGGTGATTCGGTATTTCCGAATGAACGAATGCACGGATAAACGAATTCCCATTAATAGTCGCGGCTGGCTTTCCAGAGCGGGAGGCTGAGGCCGGCCATTACATAGGAGGAACGCTGCGTGGTGTTGACGTTGTGCAGTCGGCGGGCGCCGGCGGTGAGCTCGAGGCGCAACGGGAAGGCGGTGTTGAAACGGTAAGCGGCTTTGAACTCGGCGTAAAAAATATTCGTGGCCACGCCGTCGAAAAGATGGTGGTTGTAGTCGACGGCAGTGGGATGCGCGGGATCGGTGGATGAGCGCGTGATGTAGGAAGCGAAAATATCCTGGCCGAAATTTTTTCCTGCGGGATCGACACCCATTCTTGCACCGACGAGCTTGCCGGCTACCGTGAGGCCGTTCCACTGGTACTGCAGCAGGCCGAACAGTTCCGCGAAATTGGCGCCGAGCGGATGGGCCAGCGGCATCCCGGCATTGGAATAATTCTGCTGCGGACTGCCGTGCGAATACGTGTACGGGCGAACGATGTTCATTTCGGCCTGCAGGAAGAAGTTCTGCACCTGCGCGAAGTTGAAGCATTTGTAGCCGAGCTGGATGCCCTGCTTGTTGGCCCACCAGCCCTGCTTCCAGTTCCTGATTTCTTTCAGGTAAAATTCATCGAGGATGATCTGCGAATAAAAAAGGTTGTTCGCATTGAAACGCACTTTCATCGCGAAACCGAGCATCGCATTATCCGACGAGCCGAGGCTGTATTCCACCGGGCGGAAGAATACGATCGGGTTGAGGTAATTCACGTCGAAGCCGCGGTAACGGTTCTGGTCTTCGCCCTGCCAGATAACGGATTCGAAAACGCCGAGGTTGAGCCATTTCGCAGCGTTGAAGCTGAGGTAATGGAAGGTGCCGAATTTGTTCGCGTAATGCGGATAAACATTTCCCCAGAACATCGTATCCGTCGGGCTTTTCAGCCAGGCGAACATCGACGTGTACTGCAGTTTCCAGATCGTCGTTTGCTGCTGGATGTACGGGTACGCCGCGCTGAGATCGGAAAGGAAAAGCGAGCGATGACCGTCGCCCCAGAAATGTTTGTCGCGGCCGATCTGCAGATTGAAAACTTTCGAAGGCCGCCAGACGATGTTTCCCGAAAAATGCGAGATCGAATAGCGACCATTCGCGCCTTTCCGGATCGCATTGTCGCCCCAGCCGGGAATAACGCCGTAATGCTGCGCGATGGAATCCTGGTAATTCGGCAACACCGTCATTCCTCCGGCGAAACGCAATTCGATGCCGAGCTTCTGCTTGTAATCCGCATCGAGAATAATGCCGCCGGCGGTGGTTAAAAGCGTGCGGTTATCTTTCAGCTCTTTCCCGAATTGAAAATCATAAATGGGACGAAGCAGGAATCCGAAATTGTAATCGCTTTTTACCGGAACAAACGACTCGCTGTAAGGATGCGCACGGTGGTTCACGTAATACTTATCCCAGCTCAGCCGGTTCGTGTAAACAGGAATCTGCAGCGCGGCGGAATCACCTGTAATTTTTCGCCGGCGCAAATCCGCATCGACAGCCGGTTGAATCGTGGAATGACCGTCGGAATTATTGAAGAAGTAAGCGGTCGGAACAGCGTATTCTTCCGTCAGCGGCAAGGTATGCTGCGCGAAAATTTTTCCGGAGAGAAGAAGCAGCGTAAAAAACAACAAACGTTCCGTCCGTCGACCGAAAAGTGAAACGCGGAAAGCAGAACGTTCAACGATCATGCAGCTTCGAGGGGATTCAGGCGGCGGGTTTTGTTTTCTGCACCTTTTTTCTTGAGATGCGAGCGCTTGATCAGCCACGGGATCATGATCAGCAGGCACGTGTAGCATCCGGTGATCGCGAACGAGATCGTTACCGGCAGCAATCGCGTAGCCACCGCCACGCCGATTACGCTCAGCGTTGCGGTATAGATCCACAATACGGTTTTGCGATGGCTCCAGCCGCTGTCGATGAGCAAATGGTGCAGGTGATTACGGTCGGCGGAGAACGGCGATACACCGCGGGCCGCACGCCAGATGAAAATGCGGAGCGTATCCGAAAGCGCGTAACAGATGATGCCCATTGCAACGACCGGCGTGAACATTTGCTGCACGAGCACTGGCGTATCCTGCGCCGGAACGAATTCCACGAATTTGATGGAGAGGATCGACATTACGAGCCCGATGCTGAGCGAGCCCGAGTCGCCCATGAAAATCTTGGCGGGAGAAAAGTTGAAAATGAGAAATGCACCGAGCGCACCCGCCAGCGAAAAGCCGAGCATGCCCATCACGGTGTCGCCGCCATTATAAAACAGCACACCGAAAGCGAGCCCGCCGATCATGCCCACGCCTGCCGCCAGCCCGTCGACGCCGTCAATCAGGTTGAACGCATTCACGATGACGACATACACGAACAGCGAAAGGAAAATACTGATGCCGAGCGGCAGCTGATTCACGCCGAAAAGCCCGTGCAGGCTGCGAATGCGAACCTCTGCCATCAATACCAGGATCATTCCGACGATCACGTGCGCCGCCAGCTTTTTCATCGGTGCCGTGCCGATAATGTCATCTTTTACGCCCACGAAAAAGAGGATGAGCATGCAGGCCACGACGTACTGGAAATCCTGCGTCCAGCGGCTGAGCAATGCATGATTTTCCTGGTCGTACGGAAACCAGAGCGAGAACGCAAACAGCGTCGCCGCGAAAATGATGATTCCGCCGATGGTCGGCACCACGCGCTTGTGCAGCTTGCGGGCGTCACCGGGTTCGTCGAATAAGCGTTTCAGAAAAGCTACTTTGATCAGCGCCGGCGTAGAAAGCAGCACGACCACAAAAGCCGTTATCAGTGAAAGTAGCAGGTGTACCATAATCCTGTTCAAATGTTGATATGCAGGGGGTTATCAACGAGCTACCAACAGGTTTTCAACAAAGATACTTATTTCCGGAAGAAGTCGTAGTAGGTGTTTGTCAACGAAGTCCGGGCGGCCACATATACGTAGCTGGTGGGGGAAGAGGTTGCGCTCGTCACCACATTTCTGGATACATATCCTACGGAGATGTTGAAATTGGAAGCGTAGCTCACCATGTAGCCGATGCGCAGATCGAGATACGTGACGGCGTTCTTCTCGCCCTGTCCCACTTTATAAGATTGTCCGTTCACGGGATAATAAGCGAGGTAATCCGTTTTGAAAACGTTCTGGCCGTTATTATCCGCATTCACCGAATCAGCGCCGATCGTTGCGGTGGTATAACGGGCCTGCAGGAAGAAGTCGCCGATCTTGTATTGCAGCGAAGTGCTGATCTCCGTGAAATTCGCGCCGAGCGGATGGGCCAGCGGCTGGTTGTAATGCGTGTACGATTGATCGGGATCGGTGGCAGCGTACGCATACGGATTCACGCGGTTGAGCTCGAATTGCAAATGGAGGTGCTTCAGCGTGAACGCATCGAAATATTTTACGCCGAGCTGGAAACCGGTCTTGTGATGCACCGTTCCTTTTTTCCCGAGATCGTCTGCCATCACCTGGCCGTACAGCCGCAGCGTCCGCAGCAGGTCGAAACGGAACGTGCCGCCGAGCAGGAAGTTGTGGCGGTCGCTCAGCCCGTACGCCGGCAATGCCGTGAACATGACCGGATCGAGATACGCGAGGGTAAGCGATTGCTTGTTCTTGTCGTCCGCGGCCGTCCAGATCAATCCCTGGAAAAGCGAGATCTCTCCTATCCTGCCGATCTTCATGGCGAGCTGCTGGAAGGAAGCGGCTTTCTTCTGGTAAAGATGCTCGGTACCGACGGGAATCGGCGCATTCACCCGCAGGTTCATCAGCGAAGCATAGATCGCGGAATACTGGAACAGCTTATCGGGGCCGAACCAACCGGTGAATCGCGCGAACGGATAATTGAAGCCGTTATCGGAAAGCAGCAGTGAACGGTAACCGTCGCCGACGAAGAATTTTCCGCTGCCGAGCTGCACGTTGAAAAAGCGGCAGGGCGAATATGAAATGTAACCGCTCGCCGAAGCGAAGTCGTAACCTGTTTTCTTGAACGTTTTCCAGCGGCCCTGACCGGGAATAACCTGCGTCGCATTCGCGTAGTCGGCGATGTATTGCGGGAAGAACGCCTGGTTTTCCCAGAAGGAAGTTTCAAAAGATACTTTGCTGCCGATATCGCCGTGCGCCGTTATGCCGCGGGTGTTGATGTAGAACTGCGAAGACGAAGTGTCGTCGTTCACATTCATGTACTGCATGTTCAGCAGCGGATCGATGTACAAATGAAAAACTGGCTCCTCGTTCTGCGGCTGACGTTCCACCTGCAAAAGGCTCTGGTAATTGTGATACCGTCGCACCCATCGCACGAAGCCGTTGCCGTGATCGTTCCAAAGATTGCCGTACACATCACGACCGTTATTCTGATCGATCACGTTTTTCCGCAGCGGGTGTCCCTGCTCGATCCACGGGCGCATGGAAGTTTGCATGGGAAACGACGCCGCCAGGATGTCATCGAAAATTCCACCGGGAACATTAGCAGTATCCGCAGCGCGATTGAGCATCGTGTCGGCATCGTAACGGAAGAAGTTTCCATCGAGCAGGAAACCTTTATTCTTCACCATCTGCGCTTCGCTCTCCTGGATCCATTCGTAATTCAACGGAACGCCGGCTTGCTGCGCGAAAGAGTATTCCGGCAATAGCAGGAGAATAAAAATAACCACGGAGACACGGAGGCACGGAGAACTGATTCTCCAGTGCTTTTTTCTCTGTGTCCCCGTGTCTCCGTGGTTCAATTTTGTGTGTTTAGGATTTACGCTTCGCGCAGCACGTGTTTCCCGGAAAGCTCCGTATCGAACAGGCTTTTTACGTCGGCGTACACGCGCTGGATGCCTTCTTCGAGCGAAATGCGGTGGTTCCAGCCGAGGCTGTGCAGCTTCGTGACATCCGTGAGCTTGCGCGGCGTACCGTCGGGCTTGGAAAGATCATTGCGGATCTCGCCGGTATAGCCGACAATCTTCTTGATGAGCAGCGCCAGGTCGCCGATGCTGATGTCGGTGCCGGTGCCGATATTCAAAAATCCGGCTTCGTTCCAGTTCAGCATCACGTGTACGCAGGCGTCGGCCATGTCTTCCACGTGCAGGAATTCGCGGAGCGGTTTGCCGGTGCCCCACATTTCTACGAAAGGCGCATTCGTCGCTTTGGCATCGTGGAATTTCCGGAGCAATGCCGGCAGCACATGCGAATTGTTGAGGTCGTAATTATCGTTCGGGCCGTAGAGGTTCGTCGGCATCACGCTCACGAAATTGCAGCCGTACTGCGAACGATAAGCATCACACATTTTGATGCCGGCAATTTTCGCGATGGCGTACGGTTCGTTCGTCTGCTCGAGCGCGCCGGTCAATAAATATTCTTCTTTCAGCGGTTGCGGCGCCAGTTTCGGGTAAATGCAGGTGGAGCCGAGAAAGAGCAGCTTCTTCACGCCGTTCTCGTAAGCCGAATGGATCACATTCGACTGGATCATCAGGTTGTCGTAAAGGAACGAGCCGCGATACGTGTTGTTGGCGTGGATGCCGCCGACTTTCGCCGCTGCGAGAAAAACGTATTCGGGTTTTTCTTTCGCGAAAAATTCTGCGACAGCAGCCTGGTTGCGCAGGTCGAGCTCCGAAGAAGTACGTGTGATGAAATTGGAATAACCGCGCTGCTGCAAATTCCGCAGCATGGCCGAACCCGCCATTCCCCGATGGCCCGCAATGTAAATCCTGGCGTTCTTTTCCATTTGAAAACAGCGGGCCGACCATCAGCCGACCCGTAAAATTTTTTCCGTGAAAATTACTCGTGGAACGAATTGATCTCGTGACCGCCTTCGAGCAGGTATTTGTCGCGCTCGAAGAGTTTCATGTCGGAAGCGACCATTTCTTTCACGAGCTCTTCGACCGAATGTTTCGGTTCCCAGCCGAGCACTTTTTTCGCTTTGGAAGCGTCGCCGACGAGCAGGTCGACTTCCGCCGGGCGGAAATATTTCGGATCGATCTCCACGAGTGATTTGCCGGTGGAAACGTCGTAGCCTTTTTCATCGGCGCCGGAGCCTTTCCATTCGAGCGTGATGCCGACTTCGCGGAACGCCCATTCGACGAACGTGCGCACGGCGATCTTCTTGCCGGTGGCGAGCACGAAATCATCGGGCTTGTCCTGCTGCAGCATCAGCCACATGCCTTCCACGTAATCGCGGGCATGGCCCCAGTCGCGTTCGGCGTCGAGGTTGCCGAGGAAGAGTTTCCCCTGCAGCCCGAGACGAATGCGTGCGGCGGCGCGGGTAATTTTTCGCGTGACGAACGTCTCGCCGCGGATCGGGCTTTCGTGGTTGAAGAGAATGCCGTTGCAGGCGAACATGTTGTACGCTTCACGGTAGTTTTTCGTGATCCAGAACGCGTAAAGCTTCGCAACGCCATACGGGCTGCGCGGATAAAAGGGCGTCGTTTCTTTTTGCGGGATCTCCTGCACGAGCCCGTAAAGCTCGGAGGTGGAAGCCTGGTAGAAACGCGTTTTGTTTTCGAGACGGAGAATGCGGATCGCTTCGAGCAGGCGGAGCGTTCCGAGCGCATCGGAGTTGGCCGTGTATTCGGGCGTTTCGAAAGAAACTTTCACGTGCGATTGCGCCGCGAGGTTGTAGATCTCGTCGGGCTGCACTTCCTGTACGATGCGGATGAGGTTGGTCGAATCGGTCAGATCGCCGTAATGCAGGAAGAACGGACGGCCTTTCTCGTGCGGATCATGGTAGAGGTGATCGATACGATGCGTGTTGAACAATGAGCTGCGGCGTTTGATGCCGTGCACCGTGTATCCTTTCTGCAGCAGCATTTCTGCCAGGTAAGCGCCATCCTGCCCGGTTACCCCGGTGATCAGTGCTGTTTTCGCCATAATTCAGAATTGAAAAGACAATTTTACGAAGAATTTCCCGGCTTTCCGGAGAGGATTCAGGCCTCCACGCCGGGCGCCAGCGCAAGGAACCAGCCGTTGCGCAATTCTTCACGGTTGTAACGCATCGGGTCTTTCGACGGCCAGCAGAGCACTTTCCCTCCTGCCGCTTCCAGCACCGCCTGTCCTGCGGCCGTGTCCCATTCCATCGTCGGGGCGAAACGCGGGTAGCTGTGCGCTTTCCCTTCGGCGAGCAGGCAGAATTTCAGCGAGCTTCCTGCAGCGACAAAGTCCACTTCGCCGTGCATTCGTCGCTGGTCGTTGACGTACGCTTCGGTTTCCGGGGAAGCATGCGAGCGGCTGCCGACGATGGTGAACGTTGCGGGAAGCGGCTGCAACGGAATGTTGAGATCGCTGCGCCACATTTCGCGTGTGCCCCATTGTTTGAGCACCAGTTCCGGATCTTCCATGACGCCTGTCGTGAAAGCTTCTCCTTCGGCAACCGTTCCGTAATACAACGTTTTCGTCACGGGAACGTACACGATTCCCATCGTCACTTTTCCTTCTTCCGCGAGTGCGATATTCACGGTGAATTCGCCGTTGCGCTTGATGAACTCTTTCGTTCCGTCGAGCGGATCCACGATCCAGCATTGCTTCCAGCTGCGGCGATCGGAGTAAGAATGATTCTTCGCGTCTTCTTCGCTGAGCACAGGAATCTTCGTAACCGAAAGCTCAGATGCAATGATCTCGTGCGCGGCTTTGTCGGCCAGCGTCAGCGGGGAATCGTCGGCTTTCATCTCCACGCCGAAGTCGGCGGAGTTATAGATGTCCATGATCGCTTTCCCGGCGCGGATGGCAGCAGCGACGGCGATCTTACGCCATTCAGAGGCATTCAAAACAGTTTGCGGCATTACAGGTTTAGTTTCTTTTTGCTTCTTGCGGCGTGTGCCACAGCGTAGATTACGATTTCCTCTGCTCGAACGGAGAAATAAAGGAGATAAGGAACCTCGCCAGCGAAACGACTCTTAGTCTTTTATACCGCGACCGAAAAGACCTGGGATAACCCAGCAGGTATGCACATGCGGTGTCGAGTTCTGTCAGGAAATCTTCTCCTAATCCTTCGCGCTGTTCTTCATACCATTCATAAGTTTCCTGTACATCTCTCGCTGCAGAGGACCTGAACTTAAGTTGCATAAACTCTTCAGCGGATCTTTGTGCGATTCCGGACTTTCTTCTTCACTTCTTCCCAGGAATAAGATTTTTCCAACCCGGCTTTATCGCGTGCAAGCCGTTCATCCAGCATTTTTTTATGCTCTTCCGGGATCTCCACTTCCGAATGCAAATGCGTATACACAATACTGTAAAGCGCCTGCAGTACATCCTCGTCCTCGACCTTCCCGATCGCGTTCTTCAGCTTGGTTTTTAATGCGGCTTTCGTCATCTTATAAATATACGGATTTGATCAGTATTTCCCTCCTCCGACGCCGATCTGCTCAATGGGATGCCACGTCGTTTTGATTTCCTGCGTGTCGAGGATGAGATACGGCGATTGGCCTTCCGCCTTCGTCCAGTCGTGATCGTAAACGAAAACGCGTTTCACATTCACGACCGCCTGCTCCTGCGCGGATTTCACCGGCGACTGATCTTCTGCGGCGAACACGAGCGCATTCACGTCCATATGCGAAGACATGTGCGGCAGCAGCTCGGAAATTTTTCCGGTGAGGATGTTCACCACGCCGCCGGGAACGTCCGATGTCGCCAGCACTTCGCCGAACGTTACCGAACAAAGCGGCAGCTTTTCAGAAGCGAGCACGACGCACGTATTGCCACCCGCAATCACAGGTGCAATCACCGAAACGAGCCCGAGCAGCGAAGTCGACTGCGGAGCAACGATCGCTACTACGCCCGTCGGTTCCGGCACGGAGAAATTGAAATGCGACGACTGCACCGGGTTTACCGTGCTGAAAAGCTGCTGGAATTTATCGCACCAGCCCGCGTAGTAAACGAGACGATCGATCGAAGCCGTCACTTCTTTTTCTGCATTCGCTTTCGAATTGCCCTGCAGCACGAGCTCGTCGATGAACTGCGTTTTGCGGCCTTCGAGAATTTCGGCGATGCGGTACAGGATCTGGCTGCGGTTGTAAGCGTTGCGCCCGCTCCATCCCGCAAATGCGCCGCGCGCTGCGACAACCGCATTGCGAAAATCTTTTCTCGACGAAAGACAAACGTTCGCCAGCACATTTTTCTTTTTATCCTCCAGCGCGTAATAGCGGCCGGATTCCGTGCGCGGGAATTGTCCGCCGATGTACAGCTTGTATGTTTTCAAAACGTTGATGCGTTCCATGGCGTATTATTTCAAATTAACGTAAGGCAACAGTCCGTGCAATCCTCCTTCGCGGCCAAAACCACTTTCCTTGTAGCCGCCGAACGGTGAGGTCGGATCGAATTTGTTGTAGGTGTTCGCCCACACTACGCCGGCGCGCATTTTCGAAGTGAGGTTGAAGATCTTCGAGCCTTTGTCGGTCCACACGCCGGCGGAAAGTCCGTACGGAATGTTGTTTGCTTTCTCCACCACTTCGTCCACTGTGCGGAACGTCTGGATGGCGAGCACCGGTCCGAAAATTTCTTCCTGCACGATGCGGTGCGACTGTGATGCATGCAGGAAAATTGTCGGGCGGCAGAAATTTCCTTTCGAAGGAATCTTGCAGGAGCTCTGCCACATTTCCGCGCCTTCATCGACGCCGATTTTCAAATACGATTGAATTTTATCGAGCTGCTCTTTCGAATTGATCGCGCCGATGTCGGTGTTCTTGTCGAGCGGATCGCCTACGATGAGCGTTTGCATGCGGTCCTTCAGCTTGCGAATGACGAGATCCGCCACACCTTCCTGCACGAAGAGGCGTGAGCCCGCGCAGCAAACATGTCCCTGGTTGAAGAAGATTCCATTGACGATGCCTTCCACCGCCTGGTCGATCGCGGCGTCTTCGAAAATGATGTTCGCTGCTTTTCCGCCCAGCTCGAGCGTGATTTTTTTGCCGGTGCCGGCGATCGCTTTCTGAATGATCTTGCCGACATCGGTAGATCCGGTGAACGCGATCTTGTCGACGTCTTTGTGATTGACAAGTGCAGCGCCTGCTTTGCCGTCGCCGGTGACGATGTTCACTACGCCGGGCGGCAAACCGGAATCACGAATGATCTCGGCGAGCTTCATCGCGGTGAGCGGCGTCGTTTCGGCGGGCTTGAGCACAACGGTATTTCCGCAGGCGAGCGCCGGTGCGATTTTCCAAGCGGCCATCAGCAGCGGAAAATTCCACGGGATGATTTGTCCTGCGACGCCTATGGGTTCCGGGCGACGATTCGGGAAAGCGTATTCGAGCTTGTCGGCCCATCCGGCGTAATAGAAGAAATGCGCAGCCGCCAGCGGCACGTCCATATCGCGCGATTCACGAATGGGTTTGCCGCCGTCGAGCGTTTCGATGACAGCCAGCTCACGCGCGCGCTCCTGGATGATGCGCGCGATGCGGTAGAGGTATTTTCCGCGTTCGGCCGGCGCCATTTTCTTCCACACTTTTTCATACGCACGACGCGCCGCCTTCACTGCTTTGTCGATGTCGCGATCATCGCCGAGCGCCACTTCGGAAAGTTTTTGTTCCGTCGCAGGATTGACTGTTGCGAAATATTTTCCGCAAGAAGGCTTCACGAATTCGCCGTCGATGAAATGATCGTAACGTTTTTCAATGCGCACATGATCGGTGCTTTCCGGAGAAGGCGCATAGTCCCATCCCGAAGTGAAATCAAGCGCTGCTTTTTCTTTGGTGAGAGTTTTACTGCTCATGATTGTTGTATAACCACGGAGACACGGAGGCACGGAGGCTTCCCGCTCCTGAATTAATCTTTAGAGAAATAATCCGCACCCTGGTACACGCCGCTGGCTTCTTTGGCGAGCTGCATGAGGATGTCGTTGGCGAGGCTGCTCGCGCCGAAACGGAACCATTCATTGTTCAGCCACGCGTTGCCGAGTGTTTCGCGGACCATGACGAGGTATTGCAACGCCACTTTCGCAGTGGAAATGCCGCCGGCCGGTTTCATGCCGACCATCTTCCCGCTTGCGTAATAATGATCGCGGATGGCTTCGAGCATGACGAGCGTGACGGGTTGCGTGGCGGCGGGCTGGATTTTTCCGGTGGACGTTTTGATGAAATCGGCGCCGGCCCGGATCGCAATTTCACTGGCGCGACGCACGTTGTCGAGCGTGGACAATTCGCCGGTTTCGAGAATTACTTTCAGCCGCGCTTTGCCGCACGCTTCTTTCACCGCGGCAATTTCATCGAATACGAAATTGTAATTGCCGCGAAGGAATTCGCCGCGCGAGATCACCATGTCCACTTCATCCGCGCCGCTGTCGACGGCGAATTTCGTATCGGCGATCTTGACTTCCGGCAGCGATTGTCCCGAAGGAAACGCGGTGGCGACGGAAGCGACTTTTACGCCGGAATTGCCGAGCTCTTTTTTCGCGAGCTTCACGAAAGTAGGATACACGCAAACCGCGGCGACGGTGGGCAGTCCCGGCAATGAATCGTGCGGATGCTGTGCTTTGTAGCAGAGCTGGCGCACTTTTCCTTCCGTGTCTTTTCCTTCGAGCGTCGTCAGGTCGATCATGTTCAGCGCAAGCTTCAGCCCGGCGACCTTCGACGATTTCTTGATGCTCCGCGAATTCAACCGCGCGATCCTTTCCTCGACACCGACCTGGTCGATGACGGGCGTACTGGTAAAATCGAATGCTGTTTTCACTGTGATTCCGGTGAAAACCAAAGGTAGGCAAATCGGCGGCTCCGCGGCAGGAACGTTAGTCCTTCACCAGCCGAAAAACAGAATCCTGCACGCGCACGAAATAAACGCCTGCCGCCAGTCCATTGAGATCGATATGGAAAGACGCAGCGGCGGATGTCGTTTGCAGGATCACTCTTCCGGTCATGTCGGTAACCAGGATCGCGCCGAGCGGACCGTTTTCCGAATGAATTTCCGCTTCGTTTTGCGCGGGATTCGGAAAAAGCGTGATCGCAGAAACTTCATTCGCAGGCTCCGTAATGCCGGAAGGCGCATACAAATCGCTTTCCCACATGCCGCGCCCGTAGGTGGCCGCACGGAGTTTCCCGATGCTGTACTGGATGTCGAGATCGGTGATGATGAGACCGGCCGGCAACCCGGTGTTATAAAATTGCCAGGAATTGAACGTGCTGTCGCGGTAAAAAACACCACCATCGGTCGCAGCATACACCGCCCCGGGAGGACCGCCGCGCTGGCACACGAGCTCATTGACCGGTACGTTCGGGATCCCCGCGGAAAAATTGATCCACGTTTGTCCCGCGTTGTTGGTGAAATAAACTTTATCGGCAGCCGTATAACCGCCGAATGTCACCCACACATTCGCCGCATTCTGGGGATCGATCGTAACGGATGCCGCTTTCTGCATATTGGACGGCAGTCCTGCAGAAATGTTCGTGAACGTCACACCGTCGGTCGTCACCAGCAGCGAATCTTTAAACCTCAGGTAATGATATTGCGGATTGGCGCGGCTCACGTCCAGCTCGTACATCCACTGGCTGGTGTAGGTGCACGAAATTTCCAGCGGATGGCTCTGCCCGTAATCGGTGCTTTTGAACACTTCGTTCTGGTCGCCGAAATAATTTTCGTTCTCCGCAAGCTCGCTGTACTGGAATGCCTTTGGAAAATTCGGCATGTTGTTGCAGAGCACATTGCTCGACGCGCCATACGTGGTCCAGTCGTCGTGCGTGAAATACGGCGTGAAGTGGGCAAACACGTAAACACTGTCGTTGAGCGGGCTCATGTCGGCAATAAAAGCTTCTACGAGCGGATAGGTTCGCGTGATGCCGCTGCTGCCGATCTGGAATGGTGAAACGTCGAGCGGCGCGGTCACAATTTTGTAGGGCGTGCTCTGCGACTGACCGAAATTGTAGATATGCCCGAGCTGCATGTTTCCCGTGATGTTCTGGAAGCTCACACCGTTGTCGGTGCTGCGGTAGAGCCCGCCGTCGTTGCAGAGATAAAGCACGTTGTCGTTCTGCGGATCGAAGAAAATGCCGCGCTGGTCGGAATGCACGTACGGGGATTGATTGGTATAGTTGTACGTGATCTGCTGCATGGCGCCGCTGGAATTTTCCCGCTTAAATACACTGTAATAACCTGCCATGTATTTCCCGGGCGTGCGTTGTGAAACATCGAACTGCATCTGCGGCTGGCCCTGCACCGAATCGATCACGTTGAACGACCAACCGCCATCAGTCGACACATGGATATACGAGCGTATGCCCGGCCCGATGCTGTTGCCGTCCGTCAGAAGATAAACGAGGCCCGGCGTCACCGCGGAAACGCGCACGGCATATTCATATTTCCAGGTGTAATTATCCACGAAGGTCGACGTCGTCATCGCCCAGCTCGCCCATGCGTCGTCGGTCCGGTAAAAACGCTTTCCGACCGCGTACATGGTTGCCGTATCGCCCGGCTTGTAACGGACGCTCGCAAACGTATCGTTGACGAGCCGCGTCCATGAAACGCCGCCGTTGTACGTGCGGTAAAGCCCGTCGGTAGTAGCGGCGACAAGCGACGAATGGTTCTGCGGATTGATCAGCAGGTCGCCTATCGCTACGCCGGCAGAAGGCTGGAACGAAAGCCCCGTTGCATTCCACGTGGCGCCGCCGTCGGTGGATTTGAAAATGCCGAAACTGTTGGGAAGCATATCTCCGTTGTGTATTCCCGTCGCGATGTACAGCACATTCGTATTCGACGGATCGATCACCAGCCGCGACACCGATTGCGTGGGCAGCGCTTCCGTGATCGGTGTATAGGACGCGCCATTGTTGTTCGTCAGCCAAACGCCGCTGTGGGGCGTGCACACATAAAACCGTCCCGGGTTAAGCGTATCGAGGGTGATGGAATTGGTGCGGCCCACGTCCCCGTAGGCGCTGCCGGAAGCGTTGATGTACGTCCAGTTCGCGGCCAGTGTTTGCGGATGACTGTTGCGGTAGGCCTGCATTTCTTCCTGCGAGCGGCCTTCCCGCGTGTCGGACATTTGGCGCAGCATCATTTCGTGCGCTTCGTTTTCTTCCGTTTCCTGCGCGGGCAGCCAGTGCCCTGCCAGCAGCGGCAGGAGAGCCAGTAGGATCTTTTTCATGAAAATGTGTTTCGGTGTGTTACCACAGCTTCGGATGCCACTCTTCAACTGCACTTCAAACTTAGACTAATAACCTTCTCTTGTCAAGAAAACCGTCGAAAAGAACGGACGAGTATCTTTCGGCTGAATTAACGTTATGCATCCGGCTGCAAAACCTTTCTCATGAAATCACTTTTACTTCTCTTTCTGGCGCTCCCGTTCGTCGTGCATGCACAGGATATTCCTTCGCTCAACGAAAACGATTTTATTACCAAAGCCGACATCGGAACAAAATCCGGCTGGATGAAAATTTATCTCGACGCACATTTCAAAGAAACCGTCGGCGAAGCGAACGCAAAATATCTCTACTACGAATTCGTAAACATCAACGGCAAATACGAATCGACGCGTTCTAAAAAACCGGCATTTCCCAATGACGCAGCAAGAATCGTTTTCACTTCTCCGGGAAAGCTGCTGAACGGCACAATTGATTTTTACGGAACGAACGGCCATCGCAGGTTTCGCTACATTTTCAAAAACGGTTTTCTCCTGAACGAATTTGATTTCCGTACGAAAGGCGGTCATGCCGGGCAATTGGTGACTTCTTTCGAATACCTGCCTGCTGCCACTTCCGTGGAAATGCGCTGCAACGCTTACGATCATTCCGGTCGCGCGAACCAGTATGCGCATGACGTGAACAATGGGCAATCTTTCCTACCCATTCCGGAAATGCCTTACGTTTCACTGCAGCCGCTGAACGTGGCGGAAGTCTGGCAGCCGATCGAAGAAGATGCTTTTCGTTACGATATGTTTACCGACACGATCGCGCACAGCGGAAAATCGTCCGCCAGCATTCGCTCGATCGACAAAACGATTCACGGCTCCGGCGGACTCGCGCAATTCATCAGCGCCGAACCGTACCGCGGCAAACGCATCCGGATCAGCGGCTGGATGAAAACCGAAAATGCCAATTGGGCGGGACTGTGGACGCGCATCGACGGAGCAATGACGCCGCACGATAACGTCCAGGCGGAAGCTTTGTTCTTCGACAACATGAAAAACCGTCGCGTAACCGGAACTACCAATTGGACGAAATACGAGATCGTAGCGGATGTTCCGGCAGAAGCGGTAACGATCACTTTCGGCGCAATGCTTCACGGCACGGGACAGCTCTGGTTCGACGACATGGCGATTGAAATTGTCGATGCGTCTGTTCCGGTAACAGGAGAAACGTTGCAGCCGGCAAATACGATTTTGCGCCAACCGGCAAAGCTGGATTTCGAAGAATAACGTTGTTCGTTAAACGGCCGTGTTGCCCGGATTTCAGAATTTCCGCTACATTTGTCGCGTCATGAAACACGTCTCCTCATCCGTCAAATCCGTCTGCAGCATGATGTGCTGTATGTGTTCTTTTTGATGTGACGGAAAGGCTGTATTGTTTTAAACGATAAACCGAAGGTCTTTCCATCTGAGAAAGACCTTTTCTGTTTTATAATGAGCAACGCAAAAAATATTCATCCTATTTCCCACCGGCTCGTTCAGCGCAGCGAGCGGGAAGAGCTGCTGCACCAGCGCGCAAAAGTATTCTGGATGACGGGGCTCTCCGGCTCCGGAAAATCCACGCTG
>CAMLEF010000036.1 GCA_946478675.1 uncultured Flavobacteriales bacterium
ATTCGCCCCAGCGGTCGAAGATCGTTAAGTGAAAATAGGTGATGCCGTCTCCGTACACTTTGAATTCGTCGTTGATGCCGTTCTTGTTCGGCGTAAACGCATTCGGCACGAAGAGCAGTCCGAGCCCCGGCGCGCCGCTCACGTCGATCGTATCGCGCAGGACGCAGTCGCCGTTGTTGAGCGCCACCGAATAGATTCCTGCGCTGTACACTGCGATCGTGCTGCCCGTATCGCCCGTGCTCCAGAGGTATTCGAAGCCCGGAGGACCGGCGGTAATGCTGACGCTGTTCTCGTCGCAGAAAGCAATGTCGGGGCCCATGTCGAGATCGGGGTAATACAGGATGTTCACGCCATCGACACCCGAGCAGTTGTTTTCGGTGACAACGACATTGTAATAACCCGCCGTGCTGACGTTAATGCTTTGCGAAGTGGCCGCAGTGCTCCAGGCGAACGTAGCATTCGGGTTGCCCGCGTCTAGGGGGTAGTTGGCACCCGGGCACAACGTCGTGTCGGGACCGAGATTGACGGCCGGGATCGGGTAAACGGTGATGTCGATGCTGTCGGTGAACGTGCAGGGCGAAGTGAACACCTGCACCCAATACATCCCGGTGGAATCGGCAATGATCGACTGCGTTTGCGCGCCCGTGTTCCAGAGCCAGCTGTCCCACAATCCTGCATTCAGCGAAAGCGTTTGCCCGTTGCAGAAAGCGGTGTCGTTGCCGAGCTGCGGCGCGAGATAATTGTAAATGACGATCGTATCGCCGCCGGGACAACCGTTCACTGTTACCGATACGGAATAGGTTCCTGCAGCAGCAGCCTGGATCGTTTGCAGCGTATCGCCGTTGCTCCAGAGATAAGCCGCGTTCGCAATGCCCGGATCGAGCGTGATGTTGAACGGCCCGCAGATGGTGGTGTCGCTGCCGAGCGCCGGTTGCGGAATCGCGCTCACGTTGATCGTGTCGTAAACGGTATCGATGAAAAGATCGCAGGGCTGCGTATTCTTCACGATCAGCGACACGATGTATTGCCCGGGCGTGTTGTAGCTGTACGAAGGATTCATCGCGTGACTCGTGTCGGCCGCAGTGGAAGGATCGCCGAATTCCCATTTGTAGGTGAACAGCGGACCTCCCGGCGCCAGCGAAAATGAAACCGGCAACGGCGAGCAACCGTTCGGCGGCGAAGCATTGATCGAAAAAACGAACGTGGGACAAGCCTGCGGGCGCTGGTATTTCCAGATCGCGTTCATGTCGTCGCCTGCGGGATCGAGCAGTCCGCCGAAGAGCCAGAAGTCGCCGTTCTGATCGGTGAAGCCGACGCTGCCGCAATTCGACGGAGGATAATTTGCCGGGGAAGGCACGAGCTGCGTTCCGAAAATGCCGGGCTGGTTAATGGCGTTCGAACCACCGGCCAGCGTAAATTGGTTGACGGCCGGATCGAAGAACCACAGGTCGTTCATCGCCTGGTTCAGCAGGCCATTCTGGTTGCCGCCCATCATCCACAGGCGATCGCAGGAGTCGCGCCAGGTGCAGAGCGTTTCCGTTCTTCCCGAAGGCGCATAGTTGTTCGCTTCGCAATAATTGCCGTAGTTGCCCGGATCGTTCAGTCACGAAGGGCCGCCGCGCCAGGTCCATTCGTTCACGTTCGGATCATACGACCACATGTCGTTGTATACCGAACCGTTCGTGATGCCACCGAACATCCAGAAGAGCCCGTTCGAATCTTTCCATCGCGCGTAGCAGGAACGACCGCCGGGAGAATTGGCGGCGCTCTGCACGTTCAACGCTCCGTGGTTGGCGGGCGTGTTCAGCGTGTTCGGCCCGCTCATCCATGTCCACATATTCGTGATGGGCTGGTAGCGCCACATGTCGGCGTAAGTGCCGGCGCTGCTTTCTCCGCCGAAGAGCCAGAGGTCGCCGTTGCCGTCGGTCCACGCTGTTGCGCCTTCATCGCGCGGATCGGGATTGTTGTTCGCGGCGGGCACCATCAGCGTTCCGTAATTGCCGGGCGTGTTGACGGTGTTGGGGCCTTTCACCCAGGTCCATTCGCTGGTGAGCACGTCGAATTTCCAGAGATCGTTGAGCCGTCCCTGGTTGCCGTTCACGTCGAAACCGAATCCGCCGAAGAGCCAGAGATTGCCGGCATTATCGACCCAGCTCCAGCCGCGGTAACGTCCGCCGGGATGGTTGAGCGGTGAAGGAACGCCCTGTGTGCCGTAAACGCCGGGCGAATTGACCGCAGCCGTTCCGTTCATCCACGTCCATTGATTGATGGAAGGATCGAATTTCCAGAGGTCGGAATAGATCTGGTAAATGATGCTGTTGAAGCCGCCGTACACCCAGAAATTTCCCTGCTGGTCGGTCCAGCTGTAAGGCTTGTACATGCCGGGCGGATTGTTTGTAGGCGAAGAAATGAATTGCGTGCCGTAATTCGCCGGCGCATTGGGCGAGCTGGAGCCGTGCATCCACGTCCAGGTTCCCTGTGCGCGCAGTCCGCCCATGCACAAAAGCACAGGAAGCAGCCACAGGTGCCGCAACAGGCGGATGTTGATTTTTTGGTTCACGACTCGCAGCGTCGTTGCAGCAGCCGGGGATGTGGGGTGGCCGCTTTTCCAAAGGTACGATTTTGCGTGAACGATGAACTTCCGGAGGAAACGGTTGTACCGTAAGAAAGCGCATCGTTTTCCGGGTGCGAAACGTGAACCTTTTAAAAGAAAAAAAATGCGCACACTGATGTTGCTTCCGCTTGCAGGATTGCTGCTGGCTTTTATTCCGCAGGAAAAATTCGTTCCCCCCAAATCCTGGGATATGCGCCAATCGTATTCCGTTGGCCAGCCGTGGAAAGATTTATCCATTCCCGCAGAACAAAGCGGCGTGGCGCTCACTTTTTCCGCAGAAAAAACCGGGTTGAATGATACGGTGCTTTCCAGCATTCAGTTCGGTTATAATAACGATCAGCAGACGATCCGTCTATCTGCCCGCGGGAAATACAGTATGCTGCTAAAGCCCGGCAAATACGTGTTCCGTTTTTTCTTCAACAGCAATCATGCGGAAGTGACGACCGATACGATTCAATTGCGGCCCGGTTTCCGCACGCCCATTGCGGTAGATTTTCCATCGACGTATTTCCCGGTTTACACGTACAAGCCGGTGATCTACGTTTACCCGCCGCAAACACAAGCCGTGAGCATTCAGCTGACGAATAACGGGCCGCTGGATTTCACATATCCTGCTTACCACAACGGCTGGAATTTTACGGCCGATCCCGACGGCACCCTTCACATGAACGGCAGAACGTACAGCTATCTCTACTGGGATGCGCAGACGGCCATTTCAAAAAGCGCGGCCGACTGGAGCGCGGGTTTCGTGGTGGAGAAAGATAGCCTCGTTCCGTTTTTTGAAACGAAACTTTCAGCGATGGGATTGAGCCCGCGCGAGATGGAAGATTACATCACGTACTGGGTTCCGCGGATGAATGCGAATGAGAAAAACTACATTCATTTTTCCTGCAATGAGGAGTACGCGCAGTTCGCCTCGCTGAAGATCACGCCGCAGCCCGATCAGCTGTTCCGCGTTTACATGACCTGGTCGAAAGCGGATGAAACGGTTACTGTGCATCCGCAAACTTTGCCGTCGTTTCAGCGTAATGGTTTTACGGTGGTCGAATGGGGCGGAACAGAAATGCCGCAGCAGCCGGTGAATGCATTGTGAGGCGTGTGGAAAAACAGGATCAACAGCATCTTCCTATAAAACCAAACGCTATGCGCTTTCTCCTGCTGCTTCCTTTCGCCGGAATGCTGCTCTCCTTCTCCGGGCAAAAAAATGTTTCGCAAAGCGAGACCGATTTCCGCAAATCGCCACTGTCGTATACGGTCGGTGAAAGCAAACGCGACCCGAAGCTGCTGAAAACGCAGGCGGTTGCCGAATTCGCTTTTGAATTCTCCTACATCGAAGAAACGCCGACGGATACCGGTCATGAAGGATCGTACGTGATTGTGATGGCTTACAACGGCACGCAGGTGCGCACGGCGCTCGACAGTTCCCGCAAATTCTCGCTTGCGCTCGCGCCGGGGAAATACGTTTTTCAATTCTACTGCAACCAGAGCTACGAAGAAATAAAAACCGATTCCATTGTTATTCCCGCCGGTTGCCGCACGCCGGTCGGGGTGCATTTTCAATCTGCGACTTACCCGGTGATCAGCGACAAGCCGGTGATCTATTTGTACCCGGAAAAAACGCAGCCGGTAAACGTGCAGCTGACGAACAACGGCCCGTTGTATTTCACTTATCCGGCCTACAACAACGGCTGGAATTTCACCGCAGACCCCGACGGCAGTCTTCACGCGAACGGAAAAACGTACAGCTACCTGTTCTGGGACGGACAAACGAACATTCCGAAATCTTCGGCGGACTGGAGCAAAGGTTTTATCGTGGAGAAAGACAGCCTCGTTTCGTTTTTCGAAAACAAACTTTCAGCGATGGGATTAAGCGCGCGGGAGATCGATGATTACATCACGTACTGGGTTCCGCGCATGAGCGTGAATGAGAAAAATTACATTCATTTTTCCTGCAACGAAGAGTATGCCCAGTTCGCATCGCTGAAGATCACGCCGCAACCCGATCAGCTGTTCCGTGTTTATATGATCTGGTCGAAGGCGGATGAAAGTGTTGCGGTGCATCCGCAAACGTTGCCGTCGTTTCAGCGCAATGGTTTTACGGTGGTTGAATGGGGCGG
This sequence comes from uncultured Flavobacteriales bacterium, assembly GCA_946478675.1. The sequence continues at coordinate 4,732 of CAMLEF010000036.1, forward strand.
GACGGAAATGCCGCAGCAGCCGGTTGCGTTGTTCTGAAAAAATGAACCACGGAGACACGGAGGCACGGAGTTCTCGGTACGCTCCGCTACTCGAACTGACCTCCGTGTCCCCGTGTCTCCGTGGTTTAATTTTCAATTGCATTGCCTGCATTGAAAATTGAATATTGAAAAATTCTTTAAAGGAAGAATGCTGCTCTCCACAGCATTTTTCAATGTTCAATAATCAATGACTCCTTGCAATGGAGTTTCTCACTGCATTATAATCGAGGTAATACAGCACACGCAACGAAACCTGGTTCAGCTGGGGCGAATGCAGCGTGTTGGAGAAATTGTGCTGGTAGTTGTAATCGACCACGGCTTCGTCGGTGAGGATGTTTTGTTTCCAGGCGAGGCTCAGCACGCTTCCCGGCGCGAAGATCCAGTTGTACACGAGATCCACGTTGAACGAGTTGAAATTGTAATCGTGATCTTCCGGGTAGTTCACGTAATCCGTAAGCGTTCCGTCGTCGTTCAGCACGTAGTAACCGAGGTAATGTCCCGTCGCCCAATAGTGGCGGGCGGCAATCGAAACGGACATGTCGCGCATGAAGACGAAGCTGGCGGATGCGGAGTTCTCGAGGTTGCGGATGATGCGGCGACCGAAAACAATCGTGCCGTCGTCTTCTTCATTCACCCAGCCGCGATCGCCGTAATCCATGTGGAAGCCGCTGCTGACGCCGAGCGTAAACCGGTTGCCCGCGCGCCAGGTCAGGAAAAAATTACCGCCGCCCCAGGGATTCGCCGGGATCGTATTCGAGATTTTCGCCGTCGTTCCCGAATGGAAATTGAATCCGCCGTACACCGGTTTGTTCGAGTTGGTGCTGAATCCGCCGTACAGGCCGCGGTTGCGCGTGCGCAGGTAATAACGTCCGTCCACGCGGGGCTCGTAGTAGTCGCGTGAGTCGAGCGGCGACAGGAACGCGCCGATGTAAGCCGTCCAGAAATTCTTGAACGTTACGTTCCCGAAATAATCCAGTTCGAGCGAATTCAGCGCGCCGGACGTCAGGTTGTAGGTGTAATTACCGCTGAGCTCGCTGTACGCGTTGTTCAGGAATTTCCAGGGATTGTACAGGCTGTAGCTGACGAATGCGCCATTGTTCGAATAATTTGATTCGAGGTTAATGCCCATGTCGTTGCAATCCCAGCGACGGTTGACGTCCTGACGCGAAACGCCGTATTGCAGCTTGCCGCTGTTCTTCGCGATGCGCAGGTTGTAATAATAACCGATCGAAGAAGTGAATTCTCCCTTCAGCGTATCGACCGGCTCCAGCACATTGCTCACGCCGCCGTTGCCGGTGAAATTCCACGTGTTCTTTTTGTTGTTCAGCGAAAAACCGGAAGCAGTCACGTTCGCCGAACGGTAATTGCCGGCGCGGATCACGTTCGTGTTGGTAATGTACACGTGCGAGCTGTTGCCGAACTGCTTGTCGAAAACGACGATGTTGTAATTCGAGCGCGGTTCCGTGAGGATCTTGCGCGTGTTGCCGGTGATCGTGTCGCGCGCGATGGCGTACGTGTTATCGACGAGTGCATTCAATACGCCGACGCCGAGGCCGCTGTTGGTGCGCCCGGAAATTTTCGTGGCGTTGAGCAGCTTCGATTGCGTCGGGTTTTTAATGATCACTTCATTCTCATTCACGAGATCGGGCGCATCGTAAAATTTAGTCGGCGTTTTCCCGATCCTTCGCGAATAGAAGACATCGCCGAGCATGAACAGGTCGGTGCCTTCCGTGAAGAACGGACGATGCTCGGCAAACTGCACTTCGAACGGCCCGAGGTTTTTGATCACGTCGTCGCTTTTTACCTGGCTGAAATCCGGCAGCAGCGTCATGTCGAGCGTGAAGCTTTCGTTGAGGCCGTATTTCAAATCCATGCCGCCGCTGAGGCTGGTTGAAGGTTTGGAAGCGCCGTAGCGATCGTCGTTCTGCCAGATGGTGGTGAGGTAAGGCGTCAACGACAAACGCACGGGCGACTGGATGTCGTGCAGGCCGGTGAGCGTGCCCCAATACTTCAGCGGGTTCGGTTTTCCTTTCGGCGTGAGCGACCACTGGTCGAATTCGTATTTCCGCTGGATGTTGCGCGTGAACTGCACGCCCCAGACCTGGTCGGGAGAGGTCGGGAAACGCAGCGCCGACCATGGAATGGCGATCTCGGCGCTCCAGCCGTTCGGCAGAATTTTTACGTCGCTGTGCCAGACGGCGTTGAAATTCGGATCGGAAAAACGGGAATCGCTTTGGATGCCGGAAGCCGTCACCGAAAAATCGAACGCGTCCTGCTGCGTGTTGTACGTATCGAACACCATCCGGAAGTTGTCGGCGGTGAGATAATCATCGCGCAAACCGAGCTGGCGCATGATGCTGTCGGGCGAATTATCGTACATCATCGCGCCGATGTACAAGGCTGTATTATCGTACAACACGTGCACTTCCGTCTGGAAGCTGACATTCGCGCCTTCTACCGGGCTGTTCTGGATAAAGCTGGTGGCCGTTCCCGCGCTCTTCCACACTTCATCGTCGAGATATCCGTCGATGCGCGGCGAACCGTTAATGCGGACCGCTTCCATGTTTTTCCGCACGATGGAAGTGTCGATGCTGCCTGCCCGCAGCAATGCCGGGGCAAAAAGAAGCAAGAGCAGCCAGAAGCGGAGCGGGAACATGTGTAGCGGTTTGCGGGGTTAAAGATGTTATTACTTGAACGGAGAAAAAAGAAAAAGGTGATGAGTGGAGACTAATTTTTGTGGAAGGCGGGATTCAGGGAAAGGAAAGTGCATGGATTGCCGGTTGCAAAAATGACAATTCAAACGCAGAAAAGTTACAGCATCTGCCGTATTTCTTACGGTTTGAAGTCTGCTATTAGCAGTCTGCAGTCGGTGATTCTGTTGGCTGTCAACTGCAGAATGCAGACTGCCGACTGTCAACTGCGGACTGAATTGTTAATTTCTCCGCAAAACAAATCGCCGGCAGGGTTCCCGCAATCGCCAAATCATGATAAATTTGCCCTCGTTCCAAACAACACTCATCCTATGAACCTTCACGAATACCAGGGCAAACAGATCCTCAAAGGTTATGGCGTTCCGATCCAGGAAGGCATTGTGGCAGATACGCCGGAACAGGCGGTAGAAGCTGCGAAAAAGCTCACCGAGCAGACGGGCACCAAATGGTGGGTCGTGAAGTCGCAGATCCATGCGGGCGGCCGTGGTAAAGGCAAGATCAAAGGCACCGAACAGCGTGGCGTTGCGCTCGCGAAGTCACTCGACGACGTACAGACGATCTCTAAAAATATCCTCGGCAACGTCCTCGTAACGCTCCAGACCGGCGAAAAAGGCAAGAAAGTCAACAAAGTGCTCGTCGCGCAGGACGTTTATTATCCGGGCGCCGAAGAGCCGAAAGAATATTACATGAGCGTGCTGCTCGACCGCGCAAAAGGCCGCAACATCATCATGTATTCTACCGAAGGCGGTATGAACATCGAGGAAGTGGCTGAGCACACGCCGCACCTCATCTTCAAAGAAGAGATCGATCCGCGCGTCGGCCTGCGTGATTTCCAGGCGCGCCGCATCGCGTTCAACCTCGGCGTTTCCGGTGACGCGTTCAAGAACATGGTTACGTTCGTCAAAGCGCTGTACAAAGCGTACGACAACATCGACGCGAGCATGTTCGAGATCAACCCGCTCTTCAAAACCTCCGACGGCAAAATCATCGCGGTCGATTCGAAAGTAACGGTCGACGGCAACAGCCTCTTCCGTCACAAAGATATCGCCGACATGCGCGATACCACCGAAGAAGATCCGACGGAAGTGGAAGCCGGCAGCTACGGCCTCAACTATGTGAAACTCGACGGCAACGTGGGCTGCATGGTGAACGGCGCAGGTCTCGCCATGGCCACGATGGACATCATCAAGCTCGCAGGCGGTGATCCCGCAAACTTCCTCGACGTCGGCGGTACGGCGAACGCAGCGCGTGTAGAGCAGGCGTTCCGCATCATCCTCCGCGACAAAAACGTGAAGGCGATCCTCGTCAACATTTTCGGCGGCATCGTTCGCTGCGACCGTGTGGCGCAAGGTATTGTTGACGCTTACAAGAACATCGGCAACATCGAAGTTCCGATCATCGTTCGCCTCCAGGGCACCAACGCCGAAGAAGCGAAAAAGATCATCGAAGATTCCGGCCTCAAAGTTTTCTCCGCGATCCAGCTCCAGGAAGCTGCCGATCTCGTGAAGCAGGTCGTGAAGAGCTAAAAAGTTCAACGTTTAATGTTCAAGGTTCAATGTTCTTCGGGATGTTGAACCTTTTTCTTTTTCATCACGTTCACGAATAAAAAAATCCCGCCGGTAACAGCGGGATTTTCATTGGAAGAACGGTTTCTTTATTCGCCGTCGAGATCGGTGTCGGCGCCTTCTTCACCATCGGTCGTTGTGGTGGTCGTGCCGCCGGTTTGGGTTTTCTTGCCTTTGCCTTTCGCTTTTCTTTTTGCTGCAGCGGCTGCTTTTTTCTTCTGCTGCTCTTCCCATTTGGTGAACTGCTCGGGAGAAAGCACCGATTTCATGCCGGCATGGAATTCATCGCGGGCTTTTATGCGCTCGGCCTGCCATACTTTTTTATCCTGGTCTTTGTACTGTTCGCGGAGCTGGTCCATTTTCTGCGCGCGGGCCAGGGCCAGGTCGTGCACTTTGGTTTTCTGCTCGGCCGTCAGCGTCAGCTCTTTTTCCATGCGATTGGCATAAGCCGTTGCGCGTTCTTCCGGCGTTTTGTGCGGCTTGCTTCCGCCTTTGTTTGTGTTTTGCGCGAATGCGCCGAGCGTGGTCAACGCAAGCAGCAACGTGATGATGTGTTTCATGCTATCGGGGATTTAAGGTTTAGATCACCTCAAAGTTAGCGCAACGGACCGGGTTGTTCCGAAAAACAAAGCGTAAAAATGGCGGCGACTTCACCCTCACTTCTTCAATCGCATGCGGTAATGCAGCTTCAGCATCTTCAATCCCCAGAAGCTGAACACGTGATCCGTGCGCAGTTCCCCGTCGAGCGATTCGTAAACGTGGATCACTTCATGCAGCGGAAGCAGCCGCACTTTCACTTTGCCTTCGCCGGTGCCGAGCACGCGATAATAGCCGGACCTGCCGAATTTCTTTCCGTTGGAAACGAGTTGGAAAGAACCGTCGGGCAGGTAAACGGGGTGCAGCAGCACGGTCACATTTCCTTTCGGCAGCGGGAATACGACGCGCACGAGCTCTTCGCCGTTGACGGTGGTATGCGCGTAGAAGCCGGAGTAAACGACTTTGCCTTTTAAGTTTGTTTTGCGCAGCCAGCAGGCGAGGGCTTGCGCCGTGCTTCCCGGTTTCTTCAGCAGGATGACGTTGTTCGACATGCCCATGCTGGTGTCGAGCGGGCGCAGCGGGATGTTGAGCTGGTTGATCTCGTGGCTCACGATGCGGATGAGCAGCCACGCAAACGGTTTCCACGGGTAATACCACTGCGACCAGACGTCGAGCGAATAACCGGCGGTGTGCTCGTAGAAATGCGCCACGCGCGGGTTCAGCTGTGGTTGCGGCGTTGCGCTGAGCTTCGAAAAATCATCGAGCAAACCGGCCCCCGGCGGCTGCGACGTTTCGTACCCGTTTTCCTTCGCGTATTCGGAAAAGAATTCTTCGCCGATGTAGCCGGAACCACCCTGCGGTCCGTCGAGCCACGGATGTGCGGCAACGTCGATCCTGCGGCCGGTAATGCGCAGCCAAAGGCGGATGATCCGGGAAGCGAAGGAGGCGAGCATAGCGGTTAAAAATAGGGTAATTCGGTAATTCGGTAATTCGTGAATCCGGCTAAAGAAAAAATTTCCGAATGACCGAATCACCGAATGACCGAATTACCGAATGAACCATTTCATTTATTTGCCAACGTTTCACTTCCTACTGAATTCTCATCGAAGAACTTTCCGCTAACTTTAAACCCATGCGCATCACTTTTCTCGGCACAGGTACTTCACAGGGCGTTCCGCTCATCGGTTGTCCGTGCGAAGTGTGTGCGTCGCATGATCCGCGGGATAAGCGGCTGCGGTCTTCCGTGATGATCGAGACGCAGGGAAAGCGCATCGTGATCGATACGGGGCCGGATTTTCGCCAGCAGATGCTGCGGGAAAAAGTAGCGGAGCTCGACGCAGTCGTTTTTACGCACGAGCATAAAGATCACATCGCCGGTCTCGACGAAGTGCGCGCGTTCAATTTTCTGCAGAAAAAAGAAATGCCGGTGTACGCCACCACACGCGTGCAGCAGGCGATCCGCCGCGAGTTCGCTTACATTTTCGAAACGCCGCAATATCCCGGCATCCCGAAGATCGATTTGCGCACCATTACCAACGCGCCGTTCGAAGCGGAAGGCATCCCGGTGCTGCCGGTGGAAGTATTGCATTACAAATTGCCGGTGCTCGGTTTCCGCGTCGGGAATTTCAGCTACATCACGGATGCGAATTCCATTTCCGAAAGCGAAAAGGAAAAGATTACCGGCACCGAAATTTTAGTGCTGAATGCGTTGCGGAAAGAGCAGCACATCTCGCATTTTACCCTGGAAGAAGCGATCGCACTGGCCAAAGAGCTGAAAGCAAAAACGACTTACTTCACGCACGTCAGCCACCAGATGGGTTTTCACGAACTGGTCGAAAAAGAATTGCCGCCGGGCATGTTCTTCGCTTACGACGGATTGAAACTGGAGATCGCCGATTGATAAAAAGAAAATCCCGGACGTTCGATCCGGGATTTTTCTTGTTCGTGAGGAAGGCTTACAACACTTTCGCGAGGAAAACGTAGAGCTCTTTGCGCAATTGGTGGAAGAGTGTTTCAAACGTCATCATGCGATCGCGGAGCACCGGGTGGTCGTGCGCGAAGGGTTCTTTGTCGGCGCGTTTTTCAAGGAAGCTTTCGTGATCGTTGATGTCGTGGCGCAGTTCATCCACGTGATTTTTCTGGATGATGATCTGGTTCTGGAAATGTTCGACCTGGGCGAGGATCTCCGGCGAAGTATTCTTGGCGGCGACGTCCTCGATCAGCGGTTTCATGATAGCGATTTCGTCGATGTAAAAGTCGAGACGTTTCAACCAGTCCATGTGTTCCTGGTGAAGTTGCTGTACAGGTTTTGCGGCGTTCATAGCAGGTGTTTTTTTGATTGTTGTTACGAGGCAAAGATGAAAACACCGTGCCACGCGGGATATGATGCCTCACCTGCGATACGGATGACCTTTATCAGGAAATAAAAAAAGCGCCCCCGGAGAGAGCGCTTTTCAAAATGCGTTGAAGCAACTTATGCTTTGACCAGCGAAGGTTTCCAGTTGCGGGCGGCATGGAACGCGCCGAAGAACAGGATGCCGTAAGCGAACTGGCTGATCACCGTGTAATGGAAGAACGGGATGCCATTCGTAATTGCCATCGGCAGTCCTTCGATGCCCAGCGGGTAGAAGCGCTCAGCAGCCGGAACAAACGGTCCGACCACCCACATCGCAGCGTTGGTGATGAAGAAGAAAAGGATCGCGCCTGCGAGGGATGCGCCGGCCAGCGTCCATACGTTCTGCTTTTCGCGCACCATCCAGCCGATCATCGTGATGAGGGCGAAAGAAGCGTAAACCGCCCAAAGCGTATTGTGAAAGCCGAGAAAAAGATCGGTGATAAACATCGCCGCTGCGGGAATGAGCAGGCTCATCCAACGGTTCGGCATGCAGGCGCCCGCAAATAAAGCCATCGCACCGATCGCCGTAAAGTTCGGCGGGTGGGGAAGAAAGCGGGTGAGCGCAGCCGCAATCACAGCGACCGTAACAAATCCCATGCGGGGAGAGAAGAAGGCGTTTTTCATAGTGAGTCTGATGAGACAAAAGTAACGAAAATCGTGAATCCGGAAATTCGGTCATTCGTGAATTCGGTCATTCGTAAATTGGTTTTTGTTTTTCCGAATTGCCGAATGCCCGAATGCCCGTTACCTGTACTGCTTTTTCTTCTTCGCCCACTTGTTCCCTTTTTTCACCTGCGATTTTTTGGTGCGCTTCTGGTTTTTGCGGAAATCATGATCGGCCTGCTTCGACGCTTTCTTCTGGCCGGCGGCGATCTCTTCGCTGGGGTGATGTTTGGCGTCGCGATAGGGATTGCTGGCGCCTTCGTTATGCTTGCAGGAGAGGACGAACATTCCGGCAAGCGCGCTGAGGAGAAGGATCTTTTTCACGGTTCGACTATTTAAGAATCAAGGACCCTGAATTTGCATTCGCGGATCCTTGAGTATAACGCATTCGGTGGCGGATTGGTACGTTACTGGGATTTTTGTCCCTGCGCCGGTGCCGTTCCGGATTTCTTTTTGTCATCGTTGATGCGGCGATCGAGCACACCACGCAGGTTCGGAATATCGAGACGCTTGCCGAAGATCGCTTTCTTGTCGTCGAGCAGGTAGATCGTCGGCGTGCTGTAAACGTCGTAGTAATATTTCGCCGTTGCCAGCTCCTGCGCGTCTTTGCCGCAAACGTTGATCCAGCCCAGCTTGTGCTCTTTGATGTAGGCCTTCCAGGTTTTATAATCAAGCTCGGAATAGATCGCGTACACTTCGACGGATACGCCGGCTTTCTTCAGCGAATCATAATATTCTTTCAGCTCGGGAATTTCTTTCTTGCAATGGCTGCAGGTCGGATCCCAGAACACGACGATCGTGTATTGCGCTTTGATATTGTGCAGCGGAACGACTTTGCCGGTCGTATCCTGCAGCGTCAGGTTCACCGCGGTTTTGCCGAGCAGCGTATACGCCACCTGGTTGCTGCGGTTGATAATTTTCGTCATCTGCTCCTGGCCGACCCACCATACCTGGCCCGTTTTGTAATAACGATCCACGAGATGCACGAAGACCGCGTCGAAGCCCATCACTTTATGCGTTTCATACTTGTAGGTGACGTGCGCGAGCGTGTACTTGAACAGGTCGGGGGAAGGACGGCATTTTTCAATGAGCCAGTCACAGGCAGCGGCAATGGAATCGGGCTGCTGCGGGATGAGCTTGTCGAGATAAAAATCGACTTTGTTGGCAAACACCGGCGAACGGATCAGGCGGTTGTCGCTGAAGTCCATGCCGTCCCAATAGTGATTGCGGAAATGCCAGTAGTTGTAGGTTGAATCGATCGTGCCGTCTGCTTTCTTCGGGCACTGGCTGTAAGGAACCTGGTCCGGCTCGTCCATCGCGGAAAGCACTTTCGCCATGAAAGTCGTCGGGTGATTTTTCTTATAGTAATCGCGCTTATAAAGTTTAACGGTGCTGTCGATCGCTGCGATCTTCTTCTGCAGCATCGCTACCGAGTCCATCTGCTTGCGTTCGCGTGCGCCTTTGATCGCGTTCTGCATCGGCTCGACTTCTTTCTGCTTCGAGCTCACGTAAGCGAGGTATTCGTAGAAATACTGGTTCTCTTTCGAGCCCGTGATCTTCATCTTGCCGACGAGATCCGCGGTGTCCGTTTCCATGCTGAACTTCTGCTCATCGGTCAGGATGACTTCGAAGATCTTCTTGCCCGGCAATACAACGATGTAAATACCGCCCGGCATGGCCGTGTCCGCTTTGAACACGAAGTTGCCGTTCGCATCGGCTTTCGCGGTATCCTGGATGTATTGCTTGTCGCCGAAGTAATTTGCCAGCAGGACATCCCCGCCGGTAATGCCTTTGACGTGCACTTTCAGCTCGAGCGGCTGGGCCGGTTTCTTCGCGGTTTGGGCCTGTGCAAAAGCCGGCAATCCAATGGCTGCCAGGAGAATGAGTAGGATACGATTCATGTGCGGTGGTTTCGAGGTTTTAAAAGTACGAAATCGGGTGTTTGGCCGGGAGCGACGCTACAAAAATCGTACCGCGGGGAGGTTGCGGGTTGCGAAGGTGCGGGTTGCGAAGGGACGAGGCCTGCTTTGGTTATCTTGGGCGTATGATGTTGGCAGAAAATTACACGCAGTTTTATCAGGATGGGCTCATGGGAATAAAGGGTTCTAACGGAGAGATTGTTATTCCTGCGGTTTATGATCATATCGATGTGGACGGAGATGAGTGGTTTACTGCTGAAAAAGGTAACGAAAAGGTCTACCTGGATACCCGGGGACGAGTGATGCTTCGACCGGATGGCAGTTTTGATGAGTATGGACAATTTAACGAAGGTCTGGGATGGGTTAGGAAGGATGGCTTATGTGGTTTTATCGGAAAAGATGGGAAACAACGAATCCCTTGTCAGTATTATTTCGCAAGAGGGTTTTCTGATGGAATGTCCATTGTCAGAAATGAAAAAGGGCTTCATGGCGTGATAAACAGCTCAGGTAAACTGGAAATCCCTTACCGGTATGGATTTATCAGCGACTTCAATAATGGTTATGCTGTTTTTGGTGCTACGCTAAAAGGTATTGTGAATAGAACCGGAGTTGAGGTCGCGGCTCCTGAGTTTTATATCATTAAAAACATTGATAAAGCGGGAACAGCAACCGTTGTGGCTCAAACTGGTAATGATCTGCGCGAAGGCTTACTGACCATCGGTAAAGGAGTGAAATGGAATGATCGAATGGATGCCCGCAATCAGTATTACAGGAAAGCAACTGCTTTTGAGGCTGCTGCTGAACATTACCTAAATTCCTTCAACGCTGGAGAATGCCCGTGTGAGTTTGATCGCTTTCGTCGTTTCATTGAATGGAAAAGCCCCGTTTCGTTTGTCGACCAGGAGAAATTATGGCAGCAATTTGTTCTAAAACTTGAAAAGTTGAATAATGAACATTACCGCTGCAAGAACTGCGGGACGATTTATAAGGCATCTGTCGAACAATTCGGTATTTCATCCTTTGTATTAAATGTTGAACTCGTCTCAAGAGGTAATAAAGAGGAACGTGGCGCCTCGTCAGCAGGAAAAACGCCCTTTGCTTTAAACTTCGTGGGCTACGATTTCCAAAAGTATATTGCCGATTATGTACATGCGGATATCGAAACCGTATTCGCCTATCTGCGGAAGCCGTTATCAGATAATGGTAAAGCTGATGCCTTTGAAATAGTTAAGCCGAACGAGTCTTTTCCTGAGAAACTAAGTTGGTGGAAGCGATTGTTTGGTCGTAGGTAATCAATCAAACCAGCCGCTTCAGGTTTCTCGTTACGGAAAGCCAGTTGACGCCAAGACAAATGGCGGCGAGCACGATTCCGCAGCCGAAGACCGGAAGCTGCAATCCGCCGGGAAGATCGAATCCTTTCCCGGAGAAGTAACCCGACACCAGCGATTTTCCGAGCCAGACCAGCGGCACGCATAGCAGCAGGATGCCGCCGTAGATCAGCGCGTAATAATTCATGTAGCGCTTTCGCAATTGCCGGTAATCGTAGCCGATGCGGATGAGCGTTTGCAATTCGTACTCCGACCGCACGATGATGAGCTGCGAATACAACGTGAAGCTGTTCACCGCAAGCAGCAGGATCACCACGCCGATCACCAGCACGATTCCCATCACCGCGCGCAGGAACGAAGCGAGCTTGCTGTTGCGCAGCGATTCGGCCGTCGTCTTGTAGCCGTTGTCGTTGAAGTAGGAGACGAGCTCCGAAGTGGCCGTGCCTTCGCATTGCACGATGACGCGGTTCGGTAATGTTTTCCCCGGAGCCACGCCGCCGAATTTTTTATTCGCGTAATCGACAAACGACTGCGGCGCGAGAATGGTGTTGATGCGTTCCGTAAAACCGGCGATCCTTCCCTTGAATGTAGCGCTGCCTTTGGGACCGCGTACGGTGACATTCGCGCGCGCCAGCTTGAAGAGGCTTTCCGAAACCTGCGGCATGTCCTGCGTGGGCGCGTAACCGAAATTGTACAGCGTCACGTATTCGCGCGGGATGATGATCGGGATGAGCGAATCGCCTTCGTGCCATTGCCAGCCGCCCTCCGTTTCCGCGTCGATGAATTCGTCGGGCACGGCTTCGAAGAACAGCTCCATGTACATGCCCTGCATCATGTCCTGTTGCCCGGGGCCCATCGTGAGGCTGATCTTGAAATGGCTCGAGGTGAGCCCTGCGACTTTCGTCACGCCTTTCACTTTTTCCAGCTGCGCGATCTCGTCGTTCGAAAAACCTTTTTGTCCGCCGAAGAGCGTATTGAGCACGTTCACCTCTTTGTTGATCACGAGGTATTGCGGCTTGTTGAGATCGCCGGTTCCGTTCAGCGCGGCATTGAGATCGTAATACAGCTGCAGCGACCACAACAGCATGCCGAAGCCCACGAACGCACCGAAGATCGCAATGAACAGCATCGCGGGCCTTTGATGGGAAAAGAGAAGGCGTTTGATCATTTTATTTTCACTTGAACGGAACTGCATTCATGGGAAAGAGCCAGGAGCCAAGAATCAGGAGCCAGGACATACGCCGGGAAATTCATTAGTGATCATTTTTTTTCTTGATTGTCGATTCTTGATTTTAAAATCTTATTTCTTGGCTCTTGATTCATTCCCATCAGATGATGATTTTCCCATCAAAGCTGAAATGCTCATCCGGAGCCAAACTCGTCAGCAGCAATCCCGCGTTGTTCTTTTTACAAGCAGCGTTGATCATCGCGCAGGCTTTGCGGATGTTCTCTTCATCGAGATGGCTGAACGGCTCATCGAGCAGCAGGAATTGAAACGGTTGCGCCAGCGCACGGATGATCGCCACGCGCTGCTGTTGTCCCAGCGACATTTTCCCGCAAACCTGGTTGAGGCGATGCGTAATGCCGAGCGCTTCGGCCATCGCGTGAATCTCGTCGTTCGAAAGCGTATTCGTCAGCTCGTTCTTGATGCGGATGTTTTCCAGCGCGGTGAGCTGCGGGAACAGCCGTAAATCCTGGAACACGATGGAGAACGTTTCGCGCCGAAGCTGCGTCCATTTTTCAGATGAGAAGCTGCGTACGTCTTCGTCATCGAAGCGGATCGTTCCTTCATAATCTTTCCGTGTGCCGAACAGCAGCGAGATGAGCGTGGTTTTTCCCGTGCCCGACGGCGCCTCGACGAGATACGATTGCTGCGTGTCGAGCAGCGTTTCTTTCCGCCAGCACGTCTGCTCCGAAAGCGGCGTGTCGGCGAGCGGAACCGGAAGCACCTGGTGTAAACCGATACGCATCAGTTGGCGAGTGTGGCGTAATACGAGATCAGCCGGTAGAGCGAATTGCCTTCACCCGGCGTCATTTTCAATTTCAGCTCCGTGCGATCGGATTTTCCTTCAAGCGAAAGGCTGCGGAACGGCTGAAGCGCAGGCAATGCCATGGCCATCATCGGGTCGCCATCCGGTTGCGTGAACGATTCCGGGAAATGCGCAGGATCGAGATCCGCCCAGCCGCTGACAGGCGTTTGCGTATTCACTTCCGCCGGCAATTTTCCTGAAAGCTTTCCGGTAGTACCGAGCGAATCGGCAGCGAAATAATCATTCGTGATGAGCAGGTGGCCGTCTTTTGCCGAAGCGTAAACGATAAAATCAAAACCCGGAACGCAATACGCGGCACCGGCTTTCTGCATGCCGAGCCCTTCGAGAATGCCGGTTGTTTTCGCATCGTCCGTTTCACCCATCGAGATGTAGATCATCGGAACGTTGATCGGCGGCGGCGCATCTTCACCGGAAGCTGCAGCAATTTTTGCATCGGCAACCAGGCGTGGATCGTAAGTAGCGATGTCGCGGAAATCCGTTACGGCAATCGTGATGTCTCCGGTGAAAAGTTTTGCGAGCTGCTTCTGCGTCAGGCCGAGGCTCATCTCTAATCCGAGCACCGTTTCCTGCATGTTCGGATCGTTGCTCATCGTCGTCAGCAGGAAATTGATGTCGGTGGCGAGGCCGAGATAAAGCAGCGGTGTCTTCGGAGCAACGGCAGCAAACTGTTTCGCCTGCAGCGGCGTCGGGCGAATGATCGGCGGCACGCTCAGCTTTTCCTGGTGATTCGCATACACGGCATTCACGCCGTCGTTTTCAAAATTGATCAGTACTTCGCCATAACCGGAAGTCAATCCGAGCGACGACAGCAGCTCCGCACCGGGCATCCGGCTCATGCGGTTGTTCGCGATGTAGAGTCCGATGTCCGGTTTCTTCGCGGTAAACGAAAGGTAATCGTCGTCGGTGCTGATGGAACTTTCTTTTTTCTCGCGGAGATAATGCAGCGCATTTTCTTTCAACGACTCCGGATTGCCGGAAAGAAGAATGGCCGACTCGTCGTTCCAGGCAATGGCCGCACCGGAAGAATTCAGCGTGGCGAAATTTTCTCCGCTGTTTTTCTCGACGTTTTCCGCAAGATGTTTTTGTTTCAGGAAAGCTTCGAGCTTGTCGCCGTCATCGACATTCAGCACCAGCGCCGAAACCACGGAGCCGTCGTCCGCCTTATCGACAAACGCATAAATATTCTCGAGCGGATCGATGCCGGTGCCGAGCGGATCGGTCATCAGTGCAACCACCGACTGGTCTTTCATTTTTTTGAAAGCCGGCTGCTCCATCAGCTTTGCAGGATCCGCTTTCACGGCCAGCTGCTGCACATCGATCTTCATCACCATGACGGCCGAAGCGGGCACGGCGCGAAGATGATCATCGGTAGAATGGGAGCGGAGAAAAAAGAAGATCGTCGCTGCGCCCGCAATCACGAGCAGGCCAACGACGATCAGCAGGCGTTTGATTCCTTTAGACATGAGCGCAGTGTGAAATGGAGATCAGGCGGAAGGCGGAGCAGAGGGCTGCTGGTGCGGCGGGCGCGGACCTCCATTGCCTCGTTTCTTATTGCGGAAATTCTTTTTCTGTCCGTGACCGCCCTGTCCGTGACCGTTTTTCGAATGGCCTTTTCCGCCGCCGCCACCGCCGCGACGATTATTGCCGCGCGAGCTGTTCACGTCGTAAGCCGGCGTTTCACCGAGCTCCGCAGGCACCGCACCTTTTTCGACTTCGTAACCGATGAGCCGCTCGATGCCCGCGAAACGGCGCATATCATCGGGAGAAACGAACGTGATCGCTTCGCCTGTGGATTCTGCGCGTGCGGTACGGCCGACACGGTGTACGTAATCTTCGCCGTCGCCGGGAACGTCGTAGTTCACCACGAGCGAAATATTTTCAATGTCGATGCCGCGCGAGAGCACGTCGGTTGCCACGAGGATCTTGATGTTGCGGTTGCGGAACTGGCGCAGCACTTCTTCGCGTTCGTTCTGCTCGAGATCGGAATGGATCGCCGCAATGGAAAGGCCGAGGCGCTTCAGCTCTTTCTCCATGTTCTTCACGTTCTGTTTCGTGGAGGAGAAAATGATGACGCTGATGAGCTGCTGCTCTTTTTCCTTGAGCAGGTGCATGAGCAGCGGCACTTTCTGCGTGTCGTAAACGCAATACGCGACCTGCTTGATGCCGACGGCCGGTTTGGAAATGGCGATGTTCACCTGTTCCGGCTCGTGGAGAATTTGCCCGGCGAGCTGGCGGATGCGCGGGGGCATCGTTGCGGAGAACATGAGCGTTTGACGCTGCTTCGGCAGCATGCGAACGATGCGCATGATATCGTCGAAGAAACCCATGTCGAGCATGCGGTCCGCTTCGTCGAGGATCAGCGTTTTCAGGCGGTCGAGCTTGACGTAGCCGAGGTTGAGGTGCGCGAGCAAACGTCCCGGCGTCGCAACGATAATGTCGGTGCCGGTCGTCAGCGCTTTTTTCTCGCGGTCGAACGATTCGCCGGTGCCGCCGCCGTACACCGCGATGCTGCTGATGCCGGAGAAATACGCAAAACCGGTCAACGCGTTGTCGATCTGCAGCGCGAGCTCTCGCGTGGGAGCGATGATGAGCGTGTGAATGCTGTTGCGGTCGTTGTCTTCGAGGATGCGGTGCATCGTCGGGAGCAGGTAAGCCGCTGTTTTTCCCGTGCCGGTCTGTGCGCAGGCGATGAGGTCTTTGCCCTGCATCGTGATCGGGATCGTCAATTCCTGGATCGGAGTTGCCACCGTATAGCCCATTGCGTCCACGCCATCCATCACCGACGGGTC
>CAMLEF010000037.1 GCA_946478675.1 uncultured Flavobacteriales bacterium
AAGGAGGGGTATGTTTGTCGCTCCTTGAGATTGAATGAGATTGTTCAGCAATTCTTATTTGCTTCCGCTAAGGAGCAGTCGCAAATTCATCAACGTGCCATTGATTTCACTGCTCCGCAATTCTTCTCCGCTTGAAGTAGTCGTCAATCCGCCAGCGTACCCTGACTGTATTCTTGCAACTATTCTTTTTCTTTCGATGTAGCAGGGATTGATAAAGCATCGGTTTACCGTTCTTCATGCCGGCCCTTCAGGGCCGGTTTAGCGGCCCCCCTTATTCCTGGGGCTTTAGCCCTCAGGCTGCGACGCATTCTCTCAGGAAGCGTTCATAATCCTCCCGGAACGTAGTAATCGCGTGATGTTGTTCCTGCTTGCGAATATAGCCGCGTACCCTGGGCAGGTGATCTTCACTCACCGATCCGGCATAGTAGCCAACGGCCCATTCGAATTTCAGCTTGGTCAGTTGCTGTTTGTTCATCCAGTAAGCAGCTTCGCCTTTGATCAGCTGCATGGTTTCCGCAATGGTTTTGTCCGGGCGAACGGCAATTAGCGCGTGAAGGTGATCGAGGTGCCCGTTGATCGCATCGATGCGGATTTGTTTTGACGCTGCGTTTTCGAGAATGTGTTGGATGAGTTTGTCTTTTATTTCAGGGATGAGAAAAGGGTAGCGGTGCTTTGTTGCCCAAACGGCGTGAATCCAAACTTTGAGTAGTGCCATAAGAAGAGATATGTGGGCTAAAGCCCGGGTTAATAGGGAAAGAAAAACCCCGACCTGAAGGTCGGGGTGTGGTACTTAGTAAGAAATTTTATCGTTGTTATTCTGTAGTCTTGTTTGTTGCTTCGCTTTCGCCGGGCAATTTACTGAAGTCTTCGCTTGCGCTCAGTGATTTTTTTCGAAATTTTCACTCCGAACGCTTTTGAATCTTCGCTTGCGCTCAGTGGTTTTTTCGAGTCTTTTCGCCGAACGCTTTTGGATTTTCGCTTTCGCTTAGAGATTCTTTCGAATCTTTAGCTCAGCGATTATCCTTTTGATTTTCGCTGGCGTTAGCCATTATTTCATCAGCTCACCAAGCGTCGTATCGTACAGCTTCTTGTATTCCGAAACCGTTCCGAAATCTTCACCGTCGATCAGCATCGAATTTCCGCTGACGGTTCCGAGCTTCGCGTAATCCACCGGCGCTTTTTTCAGGAGCGATTCGAGCTCGGCTTCTTTTTCAGGCGACACACTAACGACGACGCGGCTTTGTGCTTCGCCGAAGAGGAACGCATCACGACGCACCGTTGCTTCAGATGTGATCTCAAAACCGAGGTTGTGCACCATTGCGCTTTCGAGCAGTGTGATGAACAATCCGCCATCGGCGCAGTCGTGTGCGGAAGCGAGCAGGTGACCTTTGATGGCCGCCGTTACGGTTTGCTGCACGTCGAACTCTTCGTCGAGATGGAAATCCGGTGCCGGCGAATTCTTCACGCCGTGATAGGAGTAGAGATATTCCGACGAATTGATATCGTTGCGCGAACGGCCGATGAGATAGATCGCGTCACCTTCGTTTTTGAAACCGATCGTGGTGACGAGCTTCTTATCCTGCACAATGCCGAGCATGCCGATCGTCGGGGTGGGGAAGACGGGGCCTTCATACGACGACTGGTTGTAGAAGCTCACGTTGCCACCGGTGACAGGCGTCTTGAATTTTTCGCAGGCTTTGCCCATGCCTTTGATGGAGCCGACGAACTGCCAGTATACTTCCGGGTTGTACGGGTTGCCGAAGTTGAGGCAGTTGGTGATCGCGGAAGGTTCGCCGCCGGAGCAGACGATGTTGCGGGCCGCTTCTGCTACGGCAATCGCGCAGCCTTGCTCGGGATCGGCATTCACGTAACGCGAGTTGCAATCGACTTTCAGTGCGAGCGCTTTGTTCGTGCCTTTGAGATTCACGATCGCTGCGTCGGAAGCATCGTTGGTGCTCATGTTCACCGTGCCGACCATCGAGTCGTACTGGTTGTACACCCACTGCTTCGATGCGATGTTCGGATGATCGGCGAGGAATTTCGCCACCGCTTTGTAATCCTTTGGCTCAGCGACGTCGGTGAACTTGAATTTTTTTGATTCGGCAAAATAAGCGGGCTCTTTCCATTCACGTTTGTAAACCGGTGCGCCGCCGCCCAGCACGAGGGATTCTGCAGGAACGTCCGCTACCAGTTCGCCGTGCATGTAATATTTCAGTCGGTCGCCGTTGGTGACTTCTCCGATCTGCACGCAGTTGAGGTCCCATTTGTCGAACACGCGCTTCACGATGTCTTCCTGGCCTTTCTTCACGACCACGAGCATGCGTTCCTGCGATTCGGAAAGGAGAATTTCCCAGTCCTTCATGTTGGCCTGGCGCGTGGGCACTTTGTCGAGCCACACGTTCATGCCGCTTTTTCCTTTGGCCGACATTTCCGATGTCGAGCAGGTGATGCCCGCTGCGCCCATGTCCTGCATGCCGACTACTGCGCCGGTGGTGATGACTTCCAGCGACGCTTCGAGCAGGAGCTTTTCCTGGAACGGGTCGCCGACTTGTACTGCCGGAAGGTCTTTCGCAGAATCTTCGGTAATGTCTTTGGACGCGAATGCTGCGCCGTGGATGCCGTCTTTACCGGTAGAGGAACCAACGATGAACACGGGATTGCCTTCGCCGTAAGAGATCGCGGAAACGGTTTCGCCTTCGCGCACGATGCCGGCCGACATGGCGTTCACCAGCGGGTTGACATTGTAGCAATCATCGAAGAACACTTCGCCGCCGACGGTCGGAATGCCGAATGCGTTGCCGTAATCGCCGATGCCTTTGACGACACCGCGCACGAGCCATTTCGTCTTGTCGAGCTTCGGATCGCCGAAACGCAGCGAGTTGAGCTGTGCCACCGGGCGCGCGCCCATGGTGAAAATATCGCGGTTGATGCCGCCCACGCCCGTCGCAGCGCCCTGGTAAGGCTCGAGCGCCGAAGGGTGGTTGTGCGATTCGATCTTGAAAGCGCACGCCAGTCCGTCACCGATCGCGACGAGCCCCGCGTTTTCTTCACCGGCTTTTGCCAGCATGTGCGGACCGTCTTTCGGAAGCGTTTTCAGCCAGACGATGGAGTTTTTGTACGAGCAGTGCTCCGACCACATCACCGAATAAATGCTGAGCTCGGTGAAATTGGGCGTACGGCCGAGGATCGATTTGATCTTCTCGAATTCTTCAGGAAGCAGGCCGAGTTGTTTGGCGGTTTCGACGGTCGTCAGGGTACCCGTGGAGGCGGTCATAAAGTGTTTTTTAGTTCGAAGAACTCCTTTGGAGAGAGGGCACAAAATTACGGAGAAGCGGGCGACGAAAAGCGGCTTTTATCAACAAATGTTCAACGTGGGGTAAGTTCCAGGTTCCAGGTTCGGGTTCAAGGTTAAAAAGCCACAGTGGACAAGGGAGCATTGATTTCGAATCGAAAACTCCAACCTTGAACCTTGAACATGAAACCCGAACCTCGCAACCCGCAACTTTGAACATTAAACTTACCTTGTACCATGTTTCATGAATTCCGTTTCGGCCCCGCGGCTATCGAAGAGGCCCGGAAAAACGGCTATCTCCGCGCCATTCTTTTGCTGCTGATGCCGGCCATAATGTACGGCTGGCTCTACTGGAAAGGCGAGCTCATCTTCAACAGCACCTCAACGCCTTTTTTGATACTGCCTTTCCTGATGGCGATCGGGATCGGCGTGCTCGGCGTTTTTCGCTCGGTACAGCGGGTGCGCAGTTTTCGTCTCATCGTGACGCCGGAAGGATTGCAATTCTCGCGCGGGCTTGCCGAAGTGCGCGTCGCGTTCTCCGAAATTGCGCGCGTCGTTACGGCGGAAGACGGATCGTTGCTCGTGTACAGCGTGGCTTCGCCGATGATGCCGTTCCTGATGATCCCGAAGCGGCTGGAGAATATCGGTTTCCTCGCGGAGATCCTGAAAGAATACGTCGCCTTCGATAATACGGCCACCGGAAAAATTCCGCGTGCGGCGCGCCCGGTGCTGCGCTGGGTATTGCTGCTGTTCATCATGAGTTTGGTGGTCACGCACCTGCTTTCCGAAAATCCATACGTGCAGGCAGGCACAGGACTGCTATTGGCGGCGCTCGTCGCTTACCAGCTCATCGTCATGATTCGTTTCCGCCGGCATCTTTCTGCGCCGATGAATTTTATCTTCACGATCGTCATTCTCTTGCTGCTGCTTTTCCGCGTGGTGCTCGTGCTGATGGCTGCGGCAGGAACGGGCTGGAAGATCAATTAACCCCGCGCCATATGTCCTGGCTGCTGCTGATCCTTTACACCACCGCTTTGCTTTACCTCATCCGTAAAGCGAAATTTTTCCGGCTGGAAGGATTGCGCCCGTGGATGCCCGCCGCTTTTTTCCTGCTGAAATTTCTTGCGGGCGTCGCGCTCTGGGCGATTTACACGTACTACTACACCGACCGTTCCGCAGCCGATATCTGGAAATATTTCGACGACAGCAAAGTGATGTTCGGTGCGCTGCACGATCATCCGGCGGATTATTTCAAGATGCTCACCGGCATCGGCGACGCTGATCCGCGCATCGATCACACGTATTATCACACGATGCTGCACTGGTACCAGCAGTTCGACAACAACCTGCTGAACGATGCGCACGTGGTGATCCGCTTCAATGCCTTCGTGCGGTTGTTTTCATTGGGGAATTACCACATTCATGCGCTGTTCATGTGCTTCCTTTCGTTCGTCGGGCTCTGCGGCATTTACCGGACGTTTCATCCTGCGTTGAAGAAAATTCCGCTGGCGCTCGCGGCTTCCATCTTCCTGTTGCCTTCCTTGCTGTTCTGGGGCTCGGGCGTAATGAAAGAAGGCATCATGCTGCTGGGGCTCGGCATGGTGTGCTATCATTCGTTTCGATTTTTCGCGGATAAAAAATGGTGGCGACTGTTGCTTATCATTGGCAGCGCGTGGCTCATCTTCCTGACGAAATTTTACGTGCTGGCGGCGTTGATCCCGGCGCTTGCAGGTGCGGCCTGGGTGCGGTGGCGCGGCGCGAAGGCTGCAATGAAATTCACGCTGGTTGTAGTGCTGTTCGCCGTGGCAGGACTTTGCGTGAAATTCGTGCACAACGAATACGATCCGCTGCGGGTGCTTGCCTGGAAGCAGAACGATTTCGTCAAGCTCGCAAGAGGCGGGACGTATTGCTACAACGATTCGATCGTCGCCTTCATCACCAGCGATCGCAGGGAAGATGTCGTCTTCGTCGCAGATTCCGTTTGCCGCATCCGCAAAGGCGCAGCGTTCATGTATTGGCGCCACGTTCCCGATTTCAGCGATACGCTTTACGCCACGAATACGAATGATACGGCGACCTACCATTTGCTGACGAATTTCCCGCGCGCCGGCAGCTTCATGGAAAGCGACCTGCTGCAACCGGACTTGTCTTCTTTCCTCGTGCACGCACCGCAGGCCCTGATCCGTTCGCTGCTGCGCCCGTACCCGTGGGAAGCGAAAAACCCGCTGTTGCTGCTGCCTGCATTGGAGAATTTGCTCTTTCTCCTGTTGCTGTTGCTCGTTGTTTTCTTCTTCCGTCGTCCCGAAATTCCGCAGCTCGCCGGTTTCTGCTTTGTGTTCGCCCTGCTGCTGCTGCTCGTCATGGGATGGACGACGCCCGTGCTCGGCGCCCTGGTGCGTTATCGTATCGCAGCACAACCGTTCCTCTTCTGCGGTTTGCTCATGCTGATCGATTCCGACAAGCTGTTGCGACGTTTTTCCCGGCGAAAAAATTAACGGAGAAAGGCCGTATGTCAGGCTGAGTAGCGCTGCGGAGAAAGGCCGTATGTCAGGCTGAGTAGCGCTACGGGGAAAGGCGTATGTCAGGCTGAGTAGCGAAGCGTATCGAAGCCTGACATACGCCTTTCCCCGCAGCGCAAAACTCTTACATTTGCTTTCCGCATTCACCCGAAAAAAACATTCATGTCGCTTATCGGTAACCTCTTACGAAAAAAATCTGCCACCAACCTCTCGCCCGACGGAGAAGAAGGCCACGGACACGGACTGCACAAGGTCCTCACCGTTCGCGACCTGACGTTCTTCGGCATTGCAGCCATCATCGGCGGCGGTACGTTCAGCGCCATCGGCAGCGCGTGTAATTCCGGCGGTCCCGGCGTTATCCTGCTGTACATCATCTGCGCCGTCGCCTGCGGATTTACCGCGATGTGTTACGCCGAATTCGCCGCGCGCGTTCCGGTGTCGGGCAGCGCTTATACGTACGCTTACGTTTCGTTCGGCGAGCTCTTTGCCTGGATCATCGGGTGGGCGCTGCTGATGGAATATTCGATCGGCAACATTTACATCGCCTTCTCCTGGAGCGGCTATTTCACCAACCTGCTCGAAGGCATGCACGTGCACCTGCCCGCGTGGACGACGATCAATTTCCTCGAAGCGAAAGCTGCGTTCCCCGAAGGAAAACAGATGATCTCCGATTTCAACGCGTACATGCTGAACCATTCGGCGCACGTAGGTGATGCGTTCTCCACCTGGCTCGGCAGCGAAGAAGTAAAACTGGGATTGCAGAAAGGAACGTCGCTGCGTGAGCTGTTCATCACGCACATGCGCGGCGAAGAAGGTTACATGGCCTGGCTGAATTCCCCGATGCTCGGCAGTCTCCACCTCATCTTCGATCTTCCCGCGTTCATGATCAACCTGCTGATCACGTTCCTCGTCTTCGTCGGCACGAAAGAATCCCGCAACGTCAGCAACGCGATGGTGATCATCAAGCTCGCGATCATCGTGCTCATCATCGTCGTCGGTATTTTTTATGTCGACATCGACAACTGGACGCCGTTCCTGCCGAATGGTTTCAGTGGCGTGATGGCCGCCGTCTCCGGCGTCTTCTTCGCGTACATCGGCTTCGACGCGGTTTCCACGCTTGCGGAAGAAAGCAAAAACCCGCAGCGCGATCTTCCCCGCGGCATGATCTGGTCGCTGGTGATCTGCACCGTGGTGTTCATTGTGCTTTGCCTCGTGCTCACCGGCATGGCTTCGTACAAAGAGCTTGGCGTGAGCGATCCGCTGGCGGAAATTTTCAAGATCAAAGGCGTGAAATGGATGCTCTTCATCGTGTCGATCGCTGCGGTGGTCGCGATGACTTCCGTACTGCTCGTGTTCCAGATGGGACAGCCGCGCATCTGGATGAGCATGAGCCGCGACGGACTGCTGCCGAAACGTTTCTCTTCCATTCACCCGCGCTACAAAACGCCCGGCTTCTCCACGATCATCACCGGCCTTGTCGTCGGCATCCCGATCTTTTTCACGAACGAACAATTCGTGCTCGACTTCACCAGCATCGGTACGCTGTTCGCGTTCGTGCTCGTGTGCGGCGGAATTCTCATGCTGCCGAAACGCGACCGCTCTCCCGAAACACAAGGTAAATTCCTGCTGCCGTATGTGAATTCGAAATTCATCGTGCCGGCCATCATGGTGATCGGCCTTGTGCTCGTGTTGTGGATGATTCCGAACGAAGCGGGAGATTTCGTCCGCAACCGCCAGCTCAACAGTCCCGAAATGATCGCGCACAGCGTGAACGGAACGCCCGAAGCCAAAACGACGCGCGATTTTATTGCAGCAAACTACGGCCTCAGTGGCGTCGACAGCACGATGAATGATTCGGCAGCGATTGCAACGGCACTCACCCATCTCGATACGAAAAAGCATCCGTACCGCGAAGCCGTATTAGCGCTTCCGGCCGGCGACGACGCGAAATTCGAAAGCGGCTTCAGGCTGTTCGCTTCACGTGTGCCGATGTGGACGTTCGTGGTGCTTTGCCTCGTGCTCACTGTTCGCTCCTTCACGAAAAATCTTTCGCTCATCCCGGTGCTCGGGCTGATCTCCTGCTGCTACCTGCTCACCGGAATGGAAGCGTCCAACTGGGCATGGTTTTCGACCTGGCTGGTGATCGGTCTCATCGTCTACTTCTATTACGGTTACCGGAAAAGCAAATTAGCACAAGCATAAATCATGTCGCAGATCGCGCTCATTACCGGCGCCAGTGCCGGATTCGGAAAGGCAACGGCAGAACTCTTCGCTGCCCGCGGGTGGAATCTCATCATTACCGGTCGCCGGAAAGTGCGGCTGGAAATGCTCGAGCGCCAGCTGAAAGAAAAATACAAAGTCGAAGTGCTCTCGCTGGCTTTCGATATCCGCAGCCTCGACGAAACGAAAAAAGCAATCGGCTCGCTCGAAGAAAAATGGAAAGCGATCGACCTCCTCGTCAATAACGCCGGACTGGCTGCCGGTCTCGGTTCCGTGAACGAAGGTTCGGTGGACGACTGGGAGCAGATGATTGACACAAACGTCAAAGGTCTGCTGTACATCACGCGTCTCGTTTCCCCAATGATGGTGGCGCGAAAACAAGGGCACATCGTCAACATCGGCTCCATTGCCGGCAAAGAAGTGTATGCGAACGGCAACGTCTATTGCGCCACGAAACATGCGGTTGACGCGTTGACCAAAGCCATGCGCATCGACTTATTGCCGCACAACATCCGCGTGACGCAGATCGCGCCGGGCATGGCGGAAACGGAATTTTCGCTCGTGCGTTTCAAAGGCGACGAAGAGCGCGCGAAGAACGTATACAAAGGCCTCGAAGCGCTCACCGCCAACGACATCGCCGAAACGATCTGGTGGGTCGTCAGCCGTCCCGCGCACGTCAACATCAACGACATCGTGATCATGCCTACCGCACAGGCGAACGCTACCACTACGATCCGCCATTAAACAATGAAAAAAACGGCGCTGCTTTTTCCGCTGCTTTTCCTGCTGCTGTTTTCCTGCCGCAGGGAAAAGCTGCACGCTGATCTCATTGTAAAGAACGCACGCGTCTATACCGTCGACGGAGGATTCGCGGTGCTGCAAAGCTTCGCCGTGCGCGACGGAAAATTCATTGCCATCGGCACCGACACGAGCATCACCGCCATCTACAACGCCGACAGCACGATCGACGCCGGAGGAAAAACGATCCTGCCGGGATTGATCGATGCACATTGTCATTTCTTCGGCTACGGTCTCGGTTTGCAGGAATGCAATCTCGTCGGAACAAAATCATTTTCTGAAGTCGTTTCGCGCGTGCAGCAATTCTCAAAGACGAATCACTTCGAATGGATCGTCGGTCGCGGCTGGGACCAGAACGATTGGGCCAATAAAGAATTCCCGACGAAAAAATTGCTCGACAGTCTTTACCCGAACACGCCCGTCATCCTCAAACGCATCGACGGCCATGCAGCGCTCGTGAATGCGGAAGCGATGCGCCGTGCGAAGATCAACGACTCGACCGAAGTGAAAGGCGGGGAGATCCTGCGCGAAGTGGTGGAAGTGCGCGGACATCGTGGCCATGAAGAAAAAGTGTACGGTCGCGCGACGGGCATTCTCGTGGACAACGCGGTGGAGCTGGTCGAGAACGTGATTCCGAAACCGGACGAAGGGCGGATGAAAGAAGCGTTGCTCGCCGCACAGCAGAATTGTTTTGCCGTCGGCCTGACGAGTGTTGATGATGCCGGGCTGATGAAGTGGCAGGTCGATCTCATCGATACGATGCAGAAAGCGGGACAGCTGAAGATGCGCGTGTATGCGATGCTCAGCGACAGCGCGCCGAATTACCAGCATTACCTCGCGTACGGCCCGTACAAAACGGATTACCTCGACGTGCGCTCGTTCAAGTTTTATGCGGACGGTGCGTTGGGCTCGCGCGGCGCCTGCCTGCTGCAATCGTACGACGACCAGCCGGGATGGAAAGGGTTCCTGCTGAATTCGCCTGCGCATTTCGAAGCGAAAATGAAATTGCTGGCGGAGAAAAAGTTCCAGGTTTGCACGCATTGCATCGGCGATTCGGCGAACCGGTTTATCCTCAACCTGTACGGAAAGCTGCTTCCCGACAGTCTCCAGCGCTGGCGCATCGAGCACGCGCAGGTGGTAGCGAACAATGACGTTCCGCTGTTCGGCAAATACGGCATTCTTCCTTCCGTGCAGCCCACGCACGCAACGAGCGATATGTACTGGGCGGATAAACGTCTCGGCGCGCGTGTGAAAACGGCGTACGCTTACAATGACCTGCTGAAATCCGCAGGCATGCTGGCGCTGGGCACGGATTTCCCGGTGGAAGATATTAACCCGATGTACACGTTCTATGCAGCGGTGGCGCGAAAAGATATGCAGCAATTCCCGGCCGGCGGATTTCAAATGGAGAATGCAATCACGCGCCGCGATGCGCTGAAGGGAATGACGATCTGGGCGGCGTATTCGAATTTTGAAGAAGAAGAAAAAGGAAGCATCGAAGCCGGCAAGTTCGCCGATTTCGTGATTCTCGATAAAGACCCGATGACTTGTGCTGTTGACGAAATCTCATCTATTCAAGTGCTGTCGACGTTCATCGCCGGCAAACCCGTCTACGTGCGCAAATGAAACGCCACCTCCTATTAACCCTGCTGCTGTTTTCTTTCTTCCGTTCGAATGCGAATCCGCCTTTCGGTGCGCCGCGTTACGGATTCAGCTACGGCGCTTCCGGCGTGATCTCGCTTTTTCACGTCGATGAGCGCCACAGCCAGAAAGCGATTCCCCGCCCGGGATTCGGCGCCACCGCGCGTCTCCATTTTTATCCGTCGACGAGCGTACACATACAGATCGGCATCGAAGTGATGAGCCAGGCCTGCGCTTTCGACTCGTATTATTTTGCGCCGGGCTACTCTACGTTTTATGATCGCTCGTTCGGCTACACGCATACGCTGCGCACGGTCGAGCTGTACATGCCGCTGCTGGTGCGCGTGGGACTGACGCCCGGCGAAAGCACTGCCCGCAATATTTTTTATTTGCTCGCCGGTTATTCGCCCAAGCTGTTCCTCGCTTCCAGTACCAACATCGTGCGCGACGCGGATGGTAAAGGTGTGTGGGGCGGACCGGTTTCGCTCACGTACGAAAACTGGTTCATCGGGCCGCAAACCGGCAACGTGATGATCGCAGGAATGGGCCTCGACAAACGTTTAAAGTTCAACGAGCGTTTCCTCAGCTTCGAAGCAATCTTCCGTTACAATCTTTCGCGTTTCGCCTACGATCTCGGCAAGACCGGCAACGATCCGCTGCTGATCAAAAACATGTGCATCAGTTTGCAGATCGGTTATCGTTTTGCGGGCGGCGGACGGAGCGGGGGAGTGAATTAAAGTTGCGGGTTCAAGGTTCCAGGTTCAAAGTTGTTAGGGAGTTGTTTGTTTCAAAAAAATTGGGGCTCACATTGCTGCGAACCCCAACCTTGAACTTTAAACGTTGAACCTTGAACTAACTGTTTCCTCCGAAGCGGAATCCCAGTTGCGAACGTCCGCCGGTTTCTTTCAGTTCGAATTCTTTCACGTCATCGATCGTCATCGTGCTGAGGACTTGCGGCGTGCGTTCGGTGGCGGGCAATGAAGCCATGCGCAAATGCTGGTTCTTCACCGCTTCGCCGATCACCTGCCGGACGGTGCGTGCGTTGCCGAAGAATTTGTCGCGCTTCTCGTAGAGATAACCGAGGTACGCTTTGAGATGCGCTTCGGCTTCTGCAGTGGGCGCAAGCTTTTCTTTGTCGAGCAGGTTCTTCGCGATCGTGAACAATTCTTCCGAAGAATAATCGTCGAATTCGTAGGTGCGGTCGAAGCGCGATTTCAGGCCCGGGTTCGTTTCCATGAAACGGTGCATGTTGTCGGGATAACCGGCGACGATCACGGCGAATTGTCCGCGGAGATCTTCCATGCGTTTCAGGATCACTTCGACGGCTTCTTTTCCGAAATCGTTGGAGCCGCCTTCGCCCAGCGCGTACGCTTCATCCACGAAGAGCACACCGCCGATTGCCGCGTCGATGCGTTCCTGTGTTTTGATCGCGGTTTGCCCGACGTATCCTGCGACAAGTCCCTGGCGGTCGACTTCGACGAGATGCCCTTTCTCGAGCAGGCCGAGTCCTTTGTAGATCTGCGCGATGATGCGGGCCAGCGTCGTTTTGCCGGTGCCGGGATTCCCGGTGAACACGGCGTGCAGCGAGAAGCGGTTGAGTACTTCTTTGCCGGTTTCGCGGTAGAAACGCACCAGCTTCACGAGCTCGTTGACTTCCGTTTTGATCTTCGCCATGCCGACGAGGGCGTTGAGCTCGTTGAGGGCTTCGCGCAATAATTTTTCGTTGATGCCGAGATCGGGGCGCTTGCGTTTTTTTCCGCCGAACGCTTTTTCGATGTCGGCCGCTTCGATCGTGGAGAGCGCTTCTTTGTTGAGCTCGGAAAGGTTCTCCACTTTCATCAGGCGAAGTCCCATTTCCATTTTCGCTTCTTCGATCACGCCGATCGCAAGACGCGCATTGCCGAAGCTGTTGTCGCGCGTGCGGTAGAGCTCGATGAATTGTTCTTCGAGCAGCTTCTTCGCATCCGGTGTCAGCTCGACACCTTTTTTCTCCGCCGCTTTCGAAGCGATCTCGTAAAGCTCGTCCGGCAGGTAATCGTCGAAATGATAATAATGCGAGAAACGCGATTTCAGGCCGGGGTTCGATTCGATGAACGTGTCCATCTCTTTCGGGTAACCCGCCACCATGATCGCGATATCGCCGGCGCCGTCCGACATTTCCTTCAGCAGGATCTCGATGACTTCTTTGCCAAAATCTTTGGCGTCGTCGCCTTGCCGTGCGAGTGAATACGCTTCGTCGACGAAGAGAATGCCGCCGCGCGCCGCTTCGATCGCCTTGCGTGTTTTCGGAGCCGTCTGCCCGATGTATTCACCGACGAGATCCGCGCGATCGACTTCGTTCACGTGGCCTTTGCTGAGCAGTCCCATCTTCTTGTAGATCTTGCCGAGCATGTTGACGACGGTTGTTTTTCCCGTGCCGGGATTGCCGGTGAACACGCTGTGCAGGCTGATCTTGCCGCTTTCCTCGAAACCTTTTTCCTGGCGAAGCTTGATGAAGTTGAGGTAGTTGATGTGATCGCGGATGTTCTTCTTGACTTCCGTCAGGCCGGTGAGCGCGTCGAGTTCGGCGAGCAGCTCTTCCATCGTTTTTTCCTGCGGCTGCACTTCCGCCTGCGTTTGCGTCAGCACGGTTTCGCCGGCAGTTGTGGCCACGAGACGCTGTCCGCCGAGGATGACCTGCGGAACGCCTTCTTCTTCTTCTTCGGTGGCGCTGTCGAAATGCGCGATGGCGATGAGCGTATCCATGAACACGATCTCGACCACGTACTTGTCGTCTTTCCAGGAACCGGGCACGTCATTTCCCCAACCCACATCGAACGTATAGCGGAAATCGAGCTTGCCTTCAGGCACTTTTCCTTCGCGCGTCACCTGTCCTTTGAGGTGGTAAGCGTCGTCGAAGAAATTGAAAAACAATTCATATTGCCAGTCGACGGTCAGCTTGTTGCGCAGGCGGAATTCCACCCACACGTACTGCGCCGTCGCGCGGTTGATCTTTTTCAGGTAACGGCGCTCTTTCTGCTCCCAGCCGTTGTAATCGCCGACGTAAAATTTGATGTACTCGACGTCGAAGTACGGGTTGTTTTCGGGCGTGACTTTCGCCACGTCATTGATGAAGAATTTCGTTTCACCGACCAGCTCGCCGTCGATGTAAGCTTCCCACGCGTATTCGCCTTTTTTCCAGTAAGCGCCTTCGGTGGCATTGCCCCAGCCGTCGCGCAGGTAAACGATGTTCTCGTCGGTTTTGATATCGCGTTTTGTATCGAGCGAGCAGATCTCTTTTTTCTCCGTGTTGGAAAGATCGAAGCACTTGAGCACGACCGTACAGGACCAGTCGCCTTCGTCGAACAGCTTGTTGTAGAATGAAAATTCAGCGCGGATATAGGTGGTTTCAGCTCTGTCAAAAACCTTGCGGTACTTCTTGGTCGCATTCGCCATCCACTCGTCGGAGGAGAAGGTGCGAAGCTCTTTGAACTTATACTTTTTCACGCGAATCGATTTATAATTTAGATCGTCTTCCGGATGGATAACGGCCGGCTTTTTACGCTGTTTTCCAAACGGGATGCGATCATCAAATTCATGGGCTATGAAATTACTAAAACCCGCTAAGAATGTGGCTGCCAATGGCCTTTTTCCGGCAAAAAAGCGGGCTTATCCATCCCTCACACCGTTCATGCAATAAAAAGGCCGAAAGCCCGGCGGTTTTGCTAATTTGCGCGCCTAATCACCCTTTTCCTCATGAAAAAGCTCAACACCAAACTTTTCATCCTTCCGGCTGTCGTGATGGCGCTCGCTTTTGCGCCCGACAACAACAAGCCGATCGACGCTTCTTCGTTCAACAAGAGCGTTCGCCCGCAGGATGATTTTTACAGTTACGTCAACAGCAAATGGATCGATGCGCACCCTGTTCCGAAAACGGAAGCCAGCTGGGGCACGTTCAACGAGCTCGACGAAAAAAGCAAGAACGCCATTCACAAAATTGTGGAAGACGCTTCGGCAATGAAAAATGCGCCCGCCAATTCCAATACGCAGCGCATCGGCGATTTCTATGCTGCCGGCATGGATACGAACGCCATCGAAAAAGCAGGCTTCGCACCGCTGAAAGAAGAATTCGCGAAGATCGACGCGATGCAGTCGGGCAAAGAGCTCTGGAAAGTGCTCGCCGAACAGCACATGATCCAGGTGAATTCCGGGTTCGCGTTTATCGTGACGGCCGATTTCAAGAACAGCGCGATGAATGTTCCTTACATCTTCCAGGGAGGAACCGTGCTGCCCGACCGCGAATATTACAAAGCGGATGAAACCGCCGCGCTTCGTGAAGCTTACCTGAAGCACCTCACGAACATGTTTGTGCTCATGGGCGATGCAGCCGGCACAGCAGCAACCAATGCGAAAGCCGTGATGAAGATCGAAACGATGTTCGCCGATTCTTCCATGTCGGCCGTAGAGCAGCGTGACATCGAGAAGCAGTACAACAAGATGAAGCTGCCGGATATCATCAAGCTCTGCCCGAATTTCCAATGGGAAATGTATTTCCGCACCATCGGCGCCACCGACCTCAACGAGATCATCGTCGGTCAGCCGGCGTTCCTGCGCCAGCTCAACAGCATGGTGGAAAAGATCACGACGGAAGAATGGCGCGCGTATCTCCGCTGGCAGCTCGTTCACTCGGTGGCCGGCAAACTGCACAAAGCGGTGGTGAATGAAAACTTCTACTTCTTCGGCACGGTGCTTTCCGGTGTGGAGCAACAGCAGCCGCGCTGGAAACGTGTGCTGAGCTCGACGGAAGGTGCGCTCGGTGATGCGCTCGGACAGGAATACGTGAAAACCTATTTCAGCCCCGAATCGAAGCAGCGCGTCAACACGATGGTCGACAACCTCATGGCCGCTTACGAAGATCGTCTCCGCAGCAACACGTGGATGAGCGATGAAACCAAGAAGAAAGCCATCGAGAAGCTGCACGCCATCAACCGCAAGCTCGGTTATCCCGACAAATGGCGCGACTACACCGGCCTCGAGATCAAGCGCGATTCGTACGTGAGCAATTTCCTCCGCTCGAACCGTTTCGATTTCAAATGGCTGCTCGGCAAGATGAACAAGCCCGTCGATAAAACGGAGTGGGGCATGACGCCGCAAACGGTGAATGCGTACTACAATCCTTCTGCGAATGAGATCGTTTTCCCGGCAGCCATCATGCAGCCGCCGTTCTTCGATCCGAATGCGGACGATGCGGTGAACTACGGTTCGATGGGCGCTGTGATCGGTCACGAGCTCACGCATGGTTTCGATGACCAGGGCTCGATGTTCGACGCCGTCGGCAACCTCAGCAACTGGTGGACGGACAAAGACCGTGAGAATTTCAACCAGCGCACCGGCAAGCTCGTGTCGCAGTTCAATGAATATTCTCCGCTCGAAGGCGTGCACGTCAACGGCGAGCTCACCCTCGGCGAAAACATTGCCGACCTCGGTGGTCTCACGATGGCGTACTATGCGCTCAAGAAATCGTTTGTCGGAAAACCTGCGCCGAAGGCAATTGACGGCCTCACGGCGGAACAGCGTTTCTTCATCGCCTGGGCACAAGGCTGGCGCAACAGCTCGAAACCCGAAGCGCTGCAGATGATGGTGAAAACGAATCCGCATTCACCTGCGCAATTCCGTGTGCTCGGTCCGCTGTCGAACCTGCCCGAATTCTACGAAGCGTTCGACGTGAAAGCCGGCGACAAGATGTACCGCAAACCGGAAGACCGCGTAATCATCTGGTAAAAGAGTTCAAGGTTCAACGTTTAAAGTTCAAAGTTGGAGCTCGTCGTCATGATGGGCTCCAACTTTTTTATGTCATTGCTGAACAACCTTGAACATTGAACCTTGAACTTGAAACTTACAACATCATTCCACCAGAAGCTTCGATTCGCTGGCCGTTGATCCAACGCGCTTCTTCGGTGCAGAGGAACGCTACGATGCCGCCGATGTCGTCGGGAAGACCGACGCGTCCCAGCGCCGTCTGTCCTGCAATCATCGCATTCATCTCTTTGTTGTCGCGCACACGTCCGCCGCCGAAATCCGTTTCAATCGCGCCGGGGGCAACCACGTTCACTGCAATGCCGCGTGCGCCGAGCTCTTTTGCCATGTAGCGCGACAGCACTTCCACGGCGCCTTTCATCGAGCCGTAAACGGAAGAGCCGGGTAATGCAAAGCGCGCAAGACCGGAAGAAATATTCACGATGCGGCCGCCGTCTTTGAGGACCGGTAACGCTTTCTGCGTGAAGAAATACACGCCTTTGTAGTGAATGTTCATCGCAGCGTCGAACTGCTCTTCTGTCGTTTCTGCGAACGGTGCGTACAGCGCAGTGCCGGCGTTATTGATGAGGAAGTCGAAACGCTCCGTTTGGAAATCCGATTGCAGAACGATTTTCAGTTCGCTGTAAAATGCATCGAAGCTGCTGACATTCCCGGCGTCGAGCTGTAACGCTGCGGCTTTGCGCCCGGTTTGACGGATCGCCGCTACGACTTCATTCGCTTCTTCTTTGCGGGAATGATACGTGATCACGACGTCGATGCCTTTTTCCGCGAGACGCATCGCCATGTTCTTTCCGAGTCCGCGGCTGCCGCCGGTGACCAATGCTATTTTCTGTTGAGTTGCCATCGTTATTTGGATTTGAAGTTTGACGGCACAAAGTTGCAGCGTCCCGCAACGGCGGTTGTTGCGCGCATCAATCGAAGGTTTGCAAAATTCAAATATCGCTTCAGGCGCGGAAAGCGAGCGGCGTCACGGAAGCCTGCTTCTTGAAGAAGTTGGAGAAATGCGCGACTTCTTCAAAGCCCAATGAAAAGGCGATCTGCGAAACGGTCCAGTCGGTTTGCTTTAGCAGGATCTTCGCTTCCTGCAGGATACGCGCGCTGATGAGATCGGTGGTGGTTTTGCCGGTCGTTTCTTTCAGCACTTTGTTCAGGTGGTTGACGTGAATCGCCAAACCGTCGGCGTAATCTTTCGCGGTCCGCATGTGCAGCTGCTGGTGCAGCGATTCAATCGGGAATTGCCGCTCGAGCAGCTCGATGAAGAGCGACGTCACGCGCGAAGAAGCGTCGTTGTGCTGGTAGAGTGACGTCGCCGGCTGCAGCTTTTGTCCGTAATGGATCAGCTCGAGCAGGTAATTCCGCAGCAGGTCGTATTTGAACGCGTAGTCGGAAGAAATTTCCTTTTTCATTTTCAGGAAAATCTCCGTCAGCTCTTTGGCTTCTTTGGCATTGATGTGGAACACGGGAAAACCGCCCGGCTGGAAGATCGGCAGCTGATCGAGCGAAACGCCGCTTTTGCTCTTCACCATGAATTCGCTGTTGAAGATGCAGAAGTAACCCGACACGCGTCCTTCGGGGATCCAATGGTACGGCACCTTCGGCGTTGCGAACAAAAGTGTATTCGTGTCGCTGTCGATGATCTTGTCGGCGTATTCCGTCCGGTTCTTTCCTTTGACAAGGCTGATCTTGTAATAGGCCCGGCGGTTGTACGGCATTACGGAAGTCTTCTTGACTTTCCGTATCGTTTCAGCGACGTCGAAAATGTTGAAATGCCCGATCTCACGCGTAATGTCCGGCGGCAACAACGCATTGATAGCTTTCCCGCGCTTGCCCGCGGCTTCTTTGTAAAATTCTTCGAGCGTTGTGCTTTTGAGTTTTGTCATGGAAACAACCTTTGCAAAATTCAAAGGTAGTTCAAAGTTTCAGGTTCAAAGTTCAAGGTTCGGATCGACACGAACACTGATCTTAATTCCCAACTTTAAACCTTGAACTTTAAACCTTGAACTTTTTCAAAGTGTGTCGGCGTATCGCGAGCCGGAATCCGTGAGTGCGATGACCGGGCATTCGCCGTTTTTCCATTTGAAGATTTCATCTTCTTCCACGAGCTGGTTACCGAACGCGCCGAAATCGTAGATCGAAAGCGGCTTGCGGCGTTTGGTTTCGCTTTCCAGGCGCACTTCCGCATACTCCATGCGCGTGAGGTTTTCCACCGCCTCGCAAAAACGTTCGCCGAGCAATGCAGAATCTGCGCCGGGCGTCGAATGATGCTGGATCATCGACGTGAACAGCCGGTCTGCGCGCAAGGCTCCGCCGCCTTCCATTTTCAGCCACTTCATCAGCTGGCGTTGCAACGTAGTCAGGCGGTGGCGTTCGGTCTTGATCGATTTCATAGCGATAAAGCAGTTATTCCCGCGAAGTTACGGCCGGCGAAAAGAGAGGCATTTTCCTTTCGACCGAATGTGCCGCGCGGCAGTCGGATGGAATAATTATTTCTTCCGGTGAATTACTTCTGAAGATAGGTGATCGGCTGGCCGGTGCATCCATCCGGGAACTGGATGTTCAGCGCGGAGCAAACCGTCGGCGCGATGTCCGTGATGTGCTGCGGCTCGTCGCTGCTGCCGGATTTGATCTTCCAGCCCCACCAGTACAGCGGCACGTGCGTGTCGTAGCTCCACGGTGCGCCATGCGTCGTCCCGGTTTTGCGCGGCCATTCGCCGAACCAGCCCGGCTCGAGGATCACGCAGACATCGCCGGAACGTTTGTAGTTGTAACCGTTCTGGATCAACGCCTGCGGTGTGCGCGTGTATTCGTTCGCGGCAAGATCGGTCGCCGTCATTGTTGCAGCAACACCTTTAAAGCCCATGAAGAAATCGGCAACGAAACGTTCCACTTCCGATTTCTTCAATCCTTTCTGCGCGATCTTTTTCCGGTCGAGGAACACCTGGTCGTTCTGGTACGAAAGCATCAGCGTGTCGCCATACGTGCGGGCGAGTGTGCGGGCCAGCGAATCGATTGTTTTGTGCTCATCGAAATAGCCTGAGGGAATTTTGTTGTCGATGAGAAACTGCGGCGTTTCCACTGCGCCATGATCGGCCGTGAGGAAAACAAGCACGTTGTTCTTGCCGATCCAGTTGTCGAGGAACTTGAAAAAGTCGGCGAGCTCTTTGTCGAGGCGCACGTAACAATCCTCGATCTCCATGCTCTGCGGACCGTACATGTGCCCGATGTAATCGGTGGAGGAGAAGCTCACGCAGAGAAAATCGCTTACGGTTCCTTTGCCGAGATTTTCTCCCTGGATCGTCGCTTCCGCAAAATCTTCCGTCAGCGAATTGCCGAACGGCGTCGAGCGGATCATGCCGAGCTTTCCGTTCGCATCCATCAGCTTCGGCAGCTGGTGCGGGAAAACGGGTTTCGTTTCGCCGTTGAACAAACCTTCGTATTTGTTATCGTCGGCGAGGCATTCCGTATGACCACCTTTCAGCGGCAGCGTGTCCCAGTTTTGCGAGAGGTATTGTTTCGGCAATTGACGGCCGTTAAAATCCGTCACCCATTTCGGCAATTGCTGCATGTAGAACGTGCTCGAAATAAAATTGCCGGTGCTGCCGTCGTACCAGTAAGCCGCATTCGCGAGATGTCCTGCGGGAAGAATCGCCGCACGGTCTTTCAGCGCAATGCCGACGACTTTTGATTGCTTGTTGTTGCTCAGCCGAAGCTGGTCGCCCATCGTGGTGGTGAGGCAACGCTGCGGCGAACGCTGTCCTTCTTCCGCGGAGCTGCCGACGCCGGTAACGGAACCGTCCTGCGCGCAGTACACGGTTTTGCCGGTTTCCCATTCGTACCATTCGTTCGAGATGATGCCGTGTACTGCCGGCGTCGTCCCGGTGTAGATCGACGTGTGGCCGGGGCCGGTGAACGTCGGCACGTAATTGTAATTCGTGTTGCGGCAGTTGAAGCCTTGTCCGACGAGCCGTTTGAAACCGTCGTTGCCGTATTTGTCCCAGAAGCGATACACGTAATCGTAACGCATCTGGTCGATGACGATGCCGACCACGAGTTTCGGTTTGGCAGGAACGGAGGTGTCGACTGCGGGAACGTTTTTCTTTGCGCCCGTTTGCGAGAGCAGCGCAACAGTGAGGCCGACCGTAGCGATCAGCAGCAGCGGATATTTCATGCGTATTTTTTAGTGAGCGCCGCCAGTACGATGAGGCAGAGCGTCAGGCTCAGCGCTACATTGGCGAACGCAAAAACATTATTGCCTTTCC
>CAMLEF010000038.1 GCA_946478675.1 uncultured Flavobacteriales bacterium
AGTTCATGATGTTCGTCTTGCCGTCTTTGTCGGTCGACCAGAGATTGGAGGCCGTTTCATACGGAGAAGGCAGGAACGGAAGATCGTACTGAACATCGTAACCGTTGTGCGCGTCGTTGTTGAAGTTGATGACGGTTTGTCCGCCGAGGCCGTTGATGTCGTTGCTCAGGTCGATGCGAAGCGTATTGCGTTCCTGTGCCGTACGGATGATGTTCGGTGCGGAAAGCTGGTTTTTGCAGCCTTCGTTGAATTGCATCGGGCCGGTCGACGTTGCGATCGCCATGAAACCCTGGCCGGGAGCGATCATTCCGCCGTTCGGGTTGGTGACGTAGGATCCGTTTTCCTGGAGGATGAGGAAGTTGCTGTTCAGGTTGCCTGACGCAGAAAACACGGAGCTGAACTTGATCGGCGCAGCGTACGGATTGCCGACGAGGTTGTAGCCGTTGCCGGAGCCGCCTGCAGTCACGTTGATCGATTTGTTGCCGAAGTTCGGCGTGCCCTTGCTGTCGTAAACCAGCGGAGCCGTGAGCTGCGTGGTGTTATCGCCCATCCACAGCATATAACCTTTGCACGAGGTAAGGGTTGTATTGAGGTTGGTAACGTTCGTGTAGGTATTGGTCGCGGTATTGTAAGTGCGTACGGAATAGAACGTCGGGCAGCAGGCATTACCATCATTACCGTTTACGCCGCTCATGTAGAAACGCGGATCCTGGTCCCAGTCGTTGAGCGTAGTTCCGCTGATGGGAGATGAAAGGTATTGCCAGTAGGCTGTGGCCGGACCGTTGATGTAGGATTGAATCGTCCAGCCTGTTCCGCTCAGGGAAGCGCCGGAAGCCACGTCACCGATACGGCCGTAGTCGGTTGCGCCGTACGCCGGAAGCAGGATACCGCCGGAGCCGCTGGTACCGAAAGAGCCGGTGGTAACGGTAGCAATATCGTCAATGATGATTGTGCCGGATGTTACCGCAACACCTGCGACGTTGGAAGAAGTGATGTCGTAGAATTCAGTGTTCACCGTCGTAACGATCGACTGCGCCAGCGTGCCGTTAAAGATCACATTGCCGGCCTGCGTATTGAAGAACGCGTTATCGGTCAGGTTGCCGGCGATGGAAACCGTGTAGTTGTTCGAGCTGTTGACGTTCAGCGTGCCGGTGGTAAGCGTGAGGTTGCCTAAGATATTGATCGCCGTTCCCAGCATTACCGTTCCTGATCCGTTAACAACCACATTGCCGAAGGAAGGAGTGGATGTTGCGGTAATCGTAGTCGTGCCGGACATCGTAAAGACGACGTTACCGGCAGCAGCGGTATTCAGCGTACCTCCGTTAAAGTTGAAGGCGCTTCCGGATTGGTTGAAGTTGAAAGTGGAAATATCGAGAATGCCTGCGGTGAGCGTAGTAGCGCCATTGACGGTTTGGTTCAGCGCCAGGGTAACGGAATGACCGGGGTTATTGATGATCAGGTTGCCGAAGGTTGTGCTGGTGGAGCCGTCGATGGTTTGGTTGGTAGTTCCTCTGAAGGTAACGCTTCCGGAGGCCCCTGTGTTCAGCGTAGTGCCGTTGTTCAGCCAGGAGGCGCCTTTCTGGTTATAGGCGAACGCAGAGGGATTCAGTGTGCCGCTGCTAAGGGTGGTCGTTCCGTTTACGTTTACGTTTACGGCCAGGGTCAGTGTGCCGGAGCCCGATTTGGTAAGGTTATTAAATGCTTCCGTAACGCTGCGGGTAATGGTTTGCGTGCCGCTTCCGTTGAAGTTGACGGTTCCCATGTTCGTGCAACTGATATTGGCATTGTTGGTCCAGTTGCCGCTAAGGTT
Source organism: uncultured Flavobacteriales bacterium (assembly GCA_946478675.1). The sequence goes on from CAMLEF010000038.1 coordinate 1,811, forward strand.
GATCGTCTGACTTGCACAGTTCAGGGTAACACCGGAACCGATGAGCAGGTTCCCGGTAACATTCAGCGTACCGGTAGAAATGGTTTTGGTATGTGCGGATCCGCCTGAAAGCGTAAGGTTGTTATACGCGGAAAAAAGCGTGCGGATAGTGCTGGCGCCTGGGCCGTAGTACGTAACCGTGTTGGTGGCTGCCGAACATTGGAGAACGCCGGTACCTGACGGCGACTGACCCATTGTGAGCGAGGAACCATTGGCATTGATCCAGGTGCCGGTGATGGCCAGGCCGCCTGCTGCAAGAATGACCGTTCCGTTGTTGGTGACCGTTGCGCCGCTCTGGATCTGCAGGTAGTTGGTCTTAACTATGGCTGAGCCGGCTGCAATGCTATGGGTGGAATAAAAGAACCAGTCGCCGGCCGTTCCAAAGGTCGAACTGCCGCTGATCGTTCCGGCGGCATGGAAATAAATGTTGCCGTTGCCGGTGATCGAACCATTATTCGTGAAATTTCCGTAAATGTGGGTTTTCTTCGAGTTCAGACTAAATGTCCCACCGGAAACCGTAATCGATTTCGCGTAAACGTTAGCAACATCGTTCGTTACCGTATGGCCCGTTGTGATTATTACATCGTCGTCATTGTCGGGTATGCCATCGGCGTCAGTTCCGGTAACCGTCCAGGTAGCGGGTGCTGACCAGTTTCCTGTTGGCGCGGCCGAGGTAAAGGTTGCAGCCTGGGAAACGGATGCAGCAATACCAGCCATAAGGGTGATGAGTAATGTTTTTTTCATACGCGACAATTTTACGGGCCCTAACAAAAATAAGCAAAGAGGATGGGTTCTGCAACCCATAATCTGAAAATACCTATTTTTATGCACTATGGCGGAAAAGGCTATTGTATCAGCCCAGGACATACAGGCTTTACTTCGGATTGTCAGGAAAAATTGGTGGATTACGGTCGTTCTCGTCGGGCTCTGCTTTTTGGCGGGCTATCTCTATTCTTACAAGCTGACCAACATTTACGCGGCCCAGTGCCAGATTCTCATCAAATCCAACGATGAGTACAATTCTTCGAGCCTGATCTCGGATAATTCATTCTACGGGAATACCTATAAGACCTACGTTGACAATTCCAATGAGAAGCGCGTGATCATGTCGTACGATATGATCCAGAATGCGCTGGACCGGCTGGATTTTTACGTTTCCTATTACCTCGTCGGACGATTACGTACCGAAGAAGTTTTCTCCGGCGTTCCGTTCCACGTCAAGGTCAATCTGATGAACAAGGAGCTCGTCGGGCAGAATATTTCCTTCAGGATACTCAGTAACGACGATTTCGAGATCAGCTATACCCGGAAGGACGCGATCCGGAAAGTAAAAGGCCGTTACAACCAGCCGCTGACGAATATCGATATGGACATCGTGGTGACGAAGAATCCTCGTTTCTCCCCGGCCCAGCTGAAAAACCTCGCGTCGATCGAGTACATTTTTGTATACCAGGACCGTGCTGCTGTCGTAAGCCGTGTGCAGACCGCGCTCCGTGTGGATAACCCGGATTACACCAATATTCTCCAGCTCTCGCTGACCGACGTCGTGCCCGAACGCGCGGCAATGTTCCTCGATACGCTGGCGCAGGTCTATATTGAAAGCACGCTGCAGTCAAATTATGAAATCAATAAGAATACACTTTATTTTATCGACAAGCAGAAGGATGAAGTGACAAGGATACTCAACGCGATCGAAGATACGCTGACCGATTACCGCGAGAAAAACAAGATCCTTAATCTTTCCCAGCAGGGCGAGCAGTATTTCGAACAGTACATTTCCTTCGATAATACGAAACGTAGTCTCCAGTTACAACTGGGCGCTCTCGAAGACCTGGAGCGATACATTATCGAAGATAAGGATCCGAAGTTCCTGCCGCCTTCGATGTACGTGCTTTCCAACGATCTTTTCCTCCAGAAAAGCACGGAAGAGCTGTACAAGATGCAGCTGACCCGTAACGAGAACCTGAGCCTCGCCACGAGCAAGAACTACATTATGCGCCAGCTCGATCAGCGGATCGACTCGGTAAAGGCGGATCTGCTCACGTATATCGGTAACGCCAAAAACGCAACGGTCGATCGCATGAATCTTGTGCAGACGCAGATCGATACGTCTATCCAGGAGATCACCGGCATCCCGCACAAAGAACGCGGACTGAACAATATCCGCCGTATGCAGAAGGTGAACGAGGACATGTATATGTTCCTGCTCCAGAAGCACGCGAACACACTCATCGCGCGGGCCAGCATCCTGCCGCAAACGAAAGTGATCGAACGGGCGAGGGTGACTGGGATTGTCAGTCCGAACCGGCCGAAGATTTATTACATTTCTATCGGTATTGCGGTACTTCTTTCGCTGGTCATCATCGTGGTGCGCGTGATGTTCTATACAAGGGTCGAATCGTACGAAGAGCTGAAAGCGATTACGAATCTGCCGATTGTCGGCGAAATCGTTTATTCCAAATTGCTTAATGAGCTGAAGATCGTGGTGGAACACGAGCCCAAATCGGCGCTGGCGGAATCGTTCCGTACCATTCGCACGAACCTGCAATACATGCTGCCCGAACACCAGCGCGGGATGATCGTGATCACTTCGAACAACCCCGGGGAGGGAAAAACGTTCTGTTCGCTGAACCTCGCCGCCATCCTCGCGAAAAGCGACAAGCGCGTTATTTTGCTTGAGCTTGACCTGCACAAGCCCCGCGTACAAAAAGGTCTTGGCATGGAAGCGACAAGCGGGATCAGCACCTACGTGATCGGCAAAAGCACTGTTGAGGAGATCATTCACCTGACGACCATCGATAACCTGTCTGTTATTCTTTCCGGGCCGCTTCCGCCGAATCCGTCGGAGATCATTGTTTCCAGGAAGATCCGCGAACTGCTCGAATATTGCCGCGAACATTACGACATCGTTATCGTGGATACGCCGCCGATCGGTCTTATTTCCGATGCGCTCGTACTGATGAAGCTTTCCGATGTCAATCTCTTCGTGCTCAATACGCGCCTGGCTTATCGCAGCAGCGTAAATAACGCGCAGGAAATCGCCGAGATGAACAAGCTGACGAATTTCGCCTTTATTCTCAACGGTGTTAAGCGGAAGCGCTCGCGCTACTATTACAACCGTTACGGCTATGGCTACAGCTATGGTACGTATGGCTCGGGTTACGGCGGCTACGGCTCTTACGGCAGTTACGGTTACGGCGACCAGCCCCGGAAGAAACGGGATAAATAAGCTATTCCGCGATTTTATTCCGTGATCTGCATCTTCCTGCGGGTATCTTTTTTTTCGTTTTTTTAAGCCCGAAATCAGCAGGCGTAATTATGGCACAGAAAACTTACATCATTATTGGCGGCGGTTTATCCGGGGCGCTGGTGGCTTTGAATCTCGTGCGGAGCAATAAGGACGCCCAGATCGTGCTCATCGAAAAGAACCCGGGAATGCTGGGACGCGGCGTCGCCTATCACCACGATTTTACGCACCAGCCGCTGAATGTCGTGGCCGGTGGCATGAGCCTGTTTCCTTCCGAACCGGATCATTTTGTAAAATGGCTGCGCGCAAATCATTTTCGTTATCGTCACCTGCTGCCCGACGTTTATCCCAAAGTTTTTGTCCCGCGGAAAATTTTCGGTGATTATATCGTCGAACATCTTGATGCCGCGCACCACGAAGCCCGCGGACGTTTCCAGATCCGCATCGACGAAGTAACTTCTATTCAACCTTCGAATGGCCGCCATCTTGTTTGCCTGGAATCGGGCGTCGAACTTTCGGCCGAACACGTCATTCTTGCGCTGGGAAATTTCCCGCCGGCCGATCTTTTCAGCGACACGGATCCGTTGAACCGCGACCCGCGTTATTTCTCCAATCCCTGGACCGATCGCATTTACAGCGACATTTCCGGCCATGAAAATATCCTGCTCGTCGGCACCGGTCTCACGGCGGTTGACGTGGTGCTGGGATTGAAGCTGCGCGGTTTTCGCGGGAAGATCACGATGATTTCGCGGCGCGGGCGACTGCCGTTGTCGCACAATCTTTCGGCCGATCCTGTGACGCTCGCGTATCCCGGGCACCTGCATCCGCGTGAAGCCTATTTCTGGATCCGCGCGCGTATGAAGGAATTCCGCAACCTTCCCTGGACGGCGGTGATCGATGGGCTGCGGCCGATCACGCAGCAGTTCTGGCAATCGTGGAGCATTACCGAGAAACGTTATTTCATGCGACGCATCCGCCCGTTCTGGGAAGTGGCGCGTCACCGTATCCCGGCCGCGTCGTCGTATACGCTGAGCGAGCTTGCGGCTGCCGGGTATCTTTCCATCGGCAAGGGTGAGGTTCGCAGCGCAAAAGCAACGGAAGGCGGACTGCAGGTTGATTACATGATGAACGACGAGAAATTGTCGGGCACGTTCCAGAAGCTCATCAACTGCACGGGACCGGAATCGAATTTCCGCAAGCTGCGTTTCCCGCTGATCCGCGACCTGATGGAGCGCGGGCTGGTAGCAGCCGATGAGCTCGGGCTGGGCATCAACTGTGCTGCCGACGGAAAAATTCTCGATGCCTCCGGGAAAGAAGTGCCGGGGCTCTGGTGCATCGGGCCGATGCGCAAAGCGGTGCTCTGGGAAACCACGGCCATCCGCGAATTGCGCGAACAGGCGGCGGCGTTTGCGGTAGCGTCGCGCTGAGGATTCCGATCCAAGGTTATTCTTTTTCTATCTTTGAGAGAAGCTGTGAAGTATGCGTGATGTGAACGCCCATTCGGAAAATGAACTCCCGGTCAGGATTTACGCTTCGGGAGAAAATTTCGGCATTGTAAAAACCCTGCGTAGTTTTTTCCGCGAATTTTCTGCGGCGCATGCACTCGGCTATCGCTTTGCAGAACGGAATCTCCGGGCACGCTACCGTCAAAGCGTCTTAGGGATTTTCTGGGCATTTCTTTCCCCGATCGCCACGTCGCTCATCTGGATCATCCTGTATAAATCGGGCGTAGTCAGCATGAAAACGGTCGGCGTTCCTTACCCGCTGTTCGTGCTCACCGGCACCATGTGCTGGTCCATCTTTGCGAATGCGATCCTGCTGCCGATGCAAACACTGCAGGCGAACCGGAGCATCCTGGTTAAAATTAATTTCCCGAGAGAAGCGTTGCTGGTCAATGCCTTTTACGAGATACTGTTCACGACTGCGGTTGCGATCATTATTATTGTTGCCGAGCTGCTGATCTTTCGCGTTCCGCTGGACTGGCACATGCTGCTGTTCGTTCCTGCGATGTTCCTGCTCATCTTCCTCGGCATGGCGATCGGGCTGACCCTTTTGCCGCTGTCGATCCTTTACAAAGACGTGCAATTCGCCTTGCCTGCATTGTTGCAATTCGCCATGTATCTTACGCCCGTGGTTTACGCCAAACCAATTTATAGTGGTGCAACGCGTATCCTGGCTTTCAATCCTGTTACGCCGGTGCTGACCAGCGCACGATCCTGGTTGCTGGGGCTTGATATGGCGGCCCCGGCCTGGCAATTGCTGCTTATCGCTTCCTGCACAGCGGTTGTGCTGTTTTTCGGGATCCTTCTCCAGCGGATCTCAGTAGCGATTCTCATTGAACGAATGGGCAGCTGATATGAGCGGGAACGATACCATACTGGTAGAGGTAAAGGGCGTTTCTAAAAAATTCAGCCGTACCCTGAAACGCAGCTTGCTCTATGGCTTGCGCGATGTCGGTCGTGCGATGCTCGGTTTGCGCAGCGATCATTCCGAACTGCGGAAAGACGAATTCTGGGCGATACGGAACATCAGCTTCACGTTACGCCGGGGAGAATGCATCGGGCTCATCGGGCGGAACGGCGCCGGGAAAAGCACGTTGCTGAAAATGCTGAACGGGTTGATCCTGCCGGACGAGGGCTCCATCGTAATGCGTGGAAAAGTGAGCGCGCTGATCGAGCTGGGTGCCGGCTTTAACCCGTTGCTGACAGGCCGCGAAAATATTTATATCAACGGGCAGCTGCTCGGCTTCACGAAGAAAGAGATCGACGAAAAGATGGAAGCGATTCTCAGCTTTGCAGAGATCGGTGCATTCGTGGATTCGCCCGTTCAGAATTACAGTTCGGGAATGAAGGTGCGCCTGGGATTTGCGGTTGCCGCACAGCTGGAGCCCGATGTTCTCATCATCGACGAAGTGCTTGCGGTGGGCGATCTCGGTTTTGTGCTGAAGTGCTTCAACCGCATCGATGCCCTGCTGAAAAACACGGCTGTCATTTTTGTCTCGCATTCCATGCCACAGGTCTCGCGCGTGAGCACCGGCATTGTAATGCTCGAAAAAGGCCAGGCGATCTTCCAGGGAAGCGACATCTCAGCAGGTATTGATATGTATTATTCACGTTTTGCAGAGAACGGGAATAACAAGGTGGTGTTTGACAAGGGAGAAGATGCCGCGCTGCTCAGCATTGTCCTGGGTGAAGCTGCACAGCCGCAGGGCAACTATATGCTGAACCGGCTTGAGGATCTCGTGGTTCATTTTGAGCTGCGGGTGCGCGCGCACATTACAAAGCCGTACATCCTGCTGACGGTGTTTGATAAGGAGCAGCGCCCGGTTGGCATTTGCCAGAGCGACACCGGCCTGGGGGAAAACAACATCACGCGGAAAGAAGGGGAGTACGTTTTTTATACGGTGAAAGTCGTGCTTCCGCGTATTAATTTGTCCAAAGGCCTTTATTCGCTGTCGTTTTCAGTAACCGAAGGTTTCCGCTCGCAGCCGCTGTTGCGATTGCAGTCGGTGTGCAGCTTCCAGGTGCTTTCGCCCAATGACGTGTGGCCGCCGGTCGAATTCGAAGGAAAATGGTCGTGATTTAAACGGATCAGATGAAGCGCGGTTTTAAAAGCTTATTCGGAAAAACGGCCAACGATTCTCCTTTTGAAAAGGAAAAAGTGTTTTGCATCGGCCTGAACAAAACCGGCACCACGTCGCTTGAGCTGGCGTTGAAAGAGCTGGGTTACCGTCTCGGCGATCAGCACCAGGGTGAAATGTTCCTGCAGGATTACGCGCGTCGCGATTTCAGCCGGATCATCAACTTTTGTCATACGGCCGATGCGTTCCAGGATGCGCCGTTTAGCTATCCGTTCACCTTCATCCTGCTCGATCAGCATTTTCCCCGCGCAAAATTTATTCTCACGGTCCGTGACAACGCGGAGCAATGGCTGGATTCGCTGATCCGCTTCCAGGCGAAGCTGTTCAACAACGGTGAAACGCCGACGAAAGAAATATTGCAGGAAGCTTTTTATCTCTACAAAGGTCGCCCGTGGGAAGCCAGCCGGATACTCTTCAATACGCCGGAAGACGATATTTACCATGCTCCGACCATGCATGCCTATTACAACAACCACAATGCTGCCGTGCGGGAATATTTTCGTACGAAAAACAACCTGCTGGAAATAAACGTCAGCGATAAAGATGCTTACCTGCGGATGTGCGCATTCCTCGGGAAAAAGCCGACCGGAGAAGATTTTCCCTGGCTCAATAAATCGTGAAAAGCGGAATAGCCTCTCTCAGCTGGAAAGAGCGTATCTTTAGCATAACACAGCACCGGCAACTGCCGGATATATCGTTTTTGAATTATCCTGATGATCAACGTTACGCAGCCTTTTCTTCCCCCGCTTTCCGAATACCAGGAATTCCTGGAGCGCATCTGGAAAAATAAGATACTGACGAACGGGGGGGAATTTCACCGTGAGCTGGAAGGAGCACTGGCGGCATACCTGGGGGTGAAGTATATTTCGCTGTTCTCGAACGGTACTATCGCGCTCATCACCGCGCTGCAGGCGCTCGGGATCTCCGGCGAGGTCATCACGACTCCGTATAGTTTCGTGGCGACGACCAACTCGCTCATCTGGAACGGCATCCGCCCGGTGTTCGTCGATATCGATCCGCAGACCTGCAACATCGACGCCTCGCTCATCGAAGCGGCGATCACTCCTGAGACCAGCGCTATTATGCCGGTACACGTCTACGGCATTCCATGCGATGTGACAGCCATAGAAGCCATCGCGAAAAAACACGGGCTGAAAGTTTTATATGATGCTGCGCATGCATTCGGCGTCGAAGCGCACGGCCGTTCTGTACTTAGTTACGGCGATCTTTCCGTACTCAGCTTTCACGCCACAAAAGTATTCAATACCGTAGAAGGCGGGGCCATCATCTGTCATTCGCAGGAGATGAAGGACAAGATCGACAGCCTCAAAAACTTTGGCATCATCAACGAAGTGACCGTAGTAGCGCCGGGCATCAACGGCAAGCTGAACGAGTTCCAGGCGGCATTCGGATTGCTCAATCTTCGTTACGTCGATCAGGCGCTTGAAGCCCGGAAAAAGATCTACGAGATGTATAACGCGCAGTTAAAAGGTGTAGAAGGTATTCGGGTCGCCGACGTTCGTCACGTGGAAAAATACAACTACGCCTATTTCCCGGTGTTCATCGACAGCGAAAAATTCGGTTGCACGCGTGACGAGCTGTATTTCCGCATGAAGCAGAATGGTATCAACGGCCGCCGTTATTTCTACCCGCTGATCTCCGATTTTCCCATCTATTCGCAGATACCTTCAGCAGCGCCCGAACACCTTCCGAATGCGAAACGTATCGCCGACCAGGTGATCTGCCTGCCGATCTATCCCGACCTGTCCGCCGAAGAGGTGCAGACTATCCTGGACGTGATCTGCCGGAGAGCGCAACCTTCTTCCTGATGCCTATGCGCCTTGCGGTCATGCAGCCTTATTTTTTTCCGTACATCGGGTATTTCCAGCTGGTGGCGGCAGTGGATACGTTCGTGTTTTTCAACGACGTGAATTTTATCAAGAAAGGCTGGATCAACCGGAACGCAATTTTGCATCACGACCAGCCGCAGCCGTTTACCATTCCGCTTATCAAGGTCAGCCAGAATAAAAAGATCAGCGAAACGCAGGTGTTCAATTTCGCGCAATGGCGAAAAGAATTTCTCGAAGCGCTCACCTTAAATTACAAAAAGGCTCCGCAGTTTACTCCTGCGTACGATCTGATTTCTTCTGTGCTTTTCAAATACGAAGCTCCGATGATCGACCAGCTGGCGGCAGAGAGTGTAATGGCGGTGTCAGCGTTTGCCGGATTGAAAAAAGAGTTCCTGTTCTCGTCGGCAATAAACTATTCCGGCCAGGGTGGGCAGGAGAAGATTTTGGATATTTGCAAAACGTTGAATGCCGGCACCTACATCAACCCGAAGAATGGCGCTCACCAGTATAGCCGGGAAGTTTTTGCGCAAAACGGAGTTGAGCTTTTGTTCCTCGAAGCCGTTGGCGCGAAGTACGAACAATTCGGAGGGACCTTCCAACCCTGGCTGTCGATAATCGATGTGCTGATGTTCAACCCGGCCGCAACAGTAGCGGAAATGGTGGGGAAATACAACCTGCTGACCGAAGTTCCGGCATCTTAAAATCAGCTGATATGGCAAAAAAGAAAGTCGTCATTTTTGGTGTAATGGATACTGCCGAACTGGCGCATTTTTATCTCGTGCACGATTCCGATTGCGAAGTCGTGGCGTTCACCGTTCACCGCGAATACCTGAAAACAACTGCGTTTCGCGGACTTCCTGTAGTTGCTTTCGAAGACGTGCAGGATATTTATCCTCCCGGGGAATTTCATTTTTTCGCCCCGATGACGGCAAAGAAAATGAATACGCTGCGCGAGAAAGTCTACAATGATGCGAAAGCAAAAGGCTACCCATTCATCTCGTACATCTCTTCGCGCGCCAGCACTTTCCGCAATGAGATCGGGGAGAACTGTTTTATTCTCGAAGACAACACCATTCAGCCGTTCACCTCGATCGGGAACAACGTTGTACTGTGGAGCGGAAACCACATCGGGCACCATGGCCGCATCGATGATCATGTTTTCTTTACTTCGCACGTCGTGCTGAGCGGTCACTGCCACGTTCATTCCTATAGCTTCTTCGGGGTGAATGCCACGATCCGCGATTACACCAGCCTTGCGAAAGGAACGCTGGTCGGTATGGCCGCTTCGATTACCCGGGACACGGAGGAGTGGGGCGTATACACCGGCAACCCGGCAAAGAAGAAAGAAAATACAAACAGCATAGACGTTTATTGATGAAGATCCGCATTGAAAAGCATGGCGTGGTATTCAAACCTTCGGGCGAATTTTCCTGGAGCCAAACGCACGCACAGGTTCCATTCCCTGTGAAAATGGATGACGGGACGATACGGATCTTCTTCGCCACGCGCGACGGGCAATCGCGTTCCAGCGTTGCGTTCGTGGATGTCGATGCCGCTGATCCGAAGAAAATTCTTTACGTACACAATGCGCCCTGCCTTTCCCACGGAACAGCCGGCTGGTTCGACGATTCCGGTACAATGCCTTCCTGGTTCATCCGGAACGGGAAGAACATTACGCTGTACTACACGGCATGGAACAAATGCGAAACGGCGTCTTATCGCCTTTCCATCGGGATTGCCGACAGCACGGATAATGGCGTTACGTTTCATAAGCGCTTCGAAGGCCCGGTGCTCGATCGCGGTCCGCACGACGCCATTTGGGTGGGACAGCCCTGCGTGTGGCAGGAAAACGAGGAATGGAAAATGTGGTACCTGTCGTGCGAAAAAGTAGAGCGGATCAATGAGCATCCCGAGCCGTTTTACAACGTCAAGTACGCCACTTCGAAAGACGGGATCGAATGGTCGCGCGCCAATGAAATCTGCATTCCTTTCGATGCGAATACCGATGCTGTCGGCCGGCCTTTTGTTTTTAAAAGAGGAGCGCGTTATTTCATGCTGCATTCCAACAGGAAAGCAAATGGCTACCGTACGCAAAAAGAGGCCGGCTACCGCATCCGGCTTTCCGGATCGGAAGATGGTATCCGTTGGGAACCGGTGAAGGATTTTGTGTTTGAAAAAAGCGAGGACGGCTGGGACAACATCATGAACGAATACGCTTCTGTGTTTCCCGCGGATGAAAACAGCTACTGGATATTTTACAACGGGAACGGTTTTGGCGCTACGGGATTCGGTCTCGCCCGCTTAATTTTTGAATAACCATGATCAGGAAGTTCGTCCATATCGGCTACCCGAAGAATTTTTCCACTTCGCTGCAGTACGATTTTTTTGCCAAACATCCGGAGCTGTTTCACCTGGGTGTCGGTCCGGGCCTTGCTTATGCAGATCCGCTGGTGGATGCCACATTCGAGGTTTATCTCAAAAGCTGCAAGGGGTTGAAATATCACGAAGTGGAACCGAAGCTTCGCCATCACTTTTCATCACTCATCGAAACAGCGGAGCGCTCCGGTAAAAAAGCGCTTACGGTTTCAAGCGAACATCTCTGCTTTGCGTTTTCAAACGATTCGATTGGCTTCGATCAGAAGATGGAGCGATTGGCGGACCTGCTGGGCAGCGACACGCACATCCTGCTGATCATCCGGAGCCAGGCCGACCTGATCAAATCACTCTACCGCGAATCCGTGCGGGTCGGTTATCCCGGCGATTTTGCCTCGTACGCGTATCTCCTGTACAAATACCAGGACCGGAATTACTGCTACGATATTCGCTATGATCTCGTGATGGAAATACTGGAGCGCTATTTTCGTCGTGAAAATATTCACCTGTCGATCTTCGAGCAGATGCGCGACGCTTCCGGCCGTTTGATCATGAAGGAGGGGCGTGTCGGTTTGATCCAGGAATTGTGCGGTCTCATGGGGATCAGCTACATGGAAACGGAGTTCGGTCATTACAACGAAGCGTTACCGGAAGCAACCGTGGTGGAAATGGCGCGGCTGAATAAGGAGTTTCGACACGACCTGGGCAATATTCTCTACGATACGGCCGAGAAACACCGGATGAAGCATTACCTGTTCGATGAATTACAGTTGCCGGAACCGGAAGAAGAATTGTACGGTGATGTGCGGACGAAACGGATGCTGGTTGCAAAGTCCGGTGAGCTCTCCGGCGATGCAAAAATCGACTATCGTGTCCGGCCGGATATTGCAGCAGCGTTAAAAGCATTCTATGAAAAAGGCAATGCGGCGCTCGCTGAAAAATATAACCTGACGTTGCCCGCGCAGTATTTCGATCTTCGCTTCTGATATGTCCGACACACCGCTCGTTTCGGTTTGCCTGATCACCTATATGCATCGCCCGTATATCGCGCAATGCATTGAAAATATATTGTCCCAGGAATGCGCTTTCCCGTTTGAACTGGTGATTGGCGAAGACGACAGTACAGACGGCACACGCGAGATCTGTATGGATTTCGCTGCACGCTACCCGGAAAAGATCAGGCTGCTGCTGAGCGCAAGGAAAAATGTGCTGATGATCAACGGGCGTCCGACGGGTCGTTACAATTTTATCAATACGATAAAAGCGGCAAGGGGAAGATACATCGCGCTTTGCGAAGGTGACGACTTCTGGACCGATCCGCAAAAGCTGCAAAAACAAATCCGCTTCCTCGAAGCGCACCCTGAATTTTCCACCTGCTGCGCGCATGCGGTGAAAGTGGATGCCGAGGGGAAACGTCTTGCAGAAGATCCGCTGCCGGACCGCGAAGATTTTTCCATCACCGATCTTTCGAAGTGGAATTTCATTTTCACGGCAACGGTGGTGCTGCGGACGGAATGGGTGAGGCAGGCGATCGAACGCCCGGACTTTCTGAAGATACCTGCGGGTGATTACTTTATCGAGATGCTGGCGGCGGCTCACGGGCCGGTCCACTACATCCGCGAAACAATGGCGGGCCGCCGGATTCATGGTGGCGGCTTGTGGGGCGGAAAATCATTCGCTGCGCAGGTGCTCAATGAAGTGTACTGCCAGTACATCATGGTGCGCAATTTGCAGGAGCAGCCGGAAATTTGCCGCATCCTGGAAACCGCCATCGACGAAAGCCTTCTTCGCATTTTTAAAGTAGAAGCGCTGCAGCTGGAGCAATTGCTTTCGCCGTTTGCCGATGCAGATTTTGTTGCGCTGGTCAACAAATGCCATCAGCGATTTCTTGCGGGAAGAACACCGGTACCCGTAACATCTTCCGGCCTCTTCTCGAAACTAAAGCGATTGTTGCGTGGAGGGAAAGCGTAGTCACGCCGCCGATCCTTTCTGACGATCTTGCTTATATTTGAAAAAACGGAATCCTTCAGTATGGTCAATAACAAACTCATCTTCGATATTGGTTTTCACAAAGGAGAGGACCTGCAGTACTATTTGCATCTTGGTTACCAGGTGGTGGGGGTGGATGCCGATCCGCGCATGGTGGAGCAGGCGAAGCAAACGTTTTCCGAAAAATACGCGGCAGGACAGCTGAAGGTCTTCAATTACGCGATCTCCGAAACGGATAACGCCGATATCGATTTCAATGTCAGTGAGTGGACGCTGTGGAATTCGCTGAAGAAAGAAATCGCCGGCCGCGACAACAAAGGCATGCAAACGATCAAGGTGAAAACGCATCGTCTCGATACACTGATGCAGGAGAACGGCGTTCCGTATTACTGCAAGATCGACATCGAAGGCTACGACGCGCTGGCTGTAAGCACGCTGGCCCGCAGTGAATTTCGTCCCGTGTTCATGTCTGTCGAAACTGAGTGCATCGGCGATAAAGAAGTGATCAGCGACGAAAAAGCGCTGGAGACGCTCGTGAACCTGCATGCGCTCGGCTATAACCGTTTCAAGCTCGTTGACCAGAAAACGCTGGAAGTGCTGACGGACGCGCCGTTCTATGGTGTCAAAAAACAACCGCCTCCGCCACCGAAACGTTCTTTCATGGACAAGCTGCTGGGCCGCACGCCTGCTGCTCCGCCTGTGGTGAATCATTTCGATGCCATGCGAAAGAAACACAGCTTCAACTTCCCGAATTCTTCCACCGGTCCCTTCGGCGATCAGTTGGAAGGCGAGTGGGCGGATTTTGAAACGGCTAAGAAACGATTGCTCTTCCATCGCAGGATGTATTTTGCACAGCAGGGCGTTCCCAACTATTCGTTCTGGTGCGACTGGCACGCGACTAAAGCCTGACGGGGAATGCAGCAGCCCATGGTTTCCGTGCTGATGCCGGTCTATAACGGCGAAAGCTACCTGCGGGAAGCGATCGACAGCATCCTGGCGCAGACCTTTACGGATTTCGAATTCATCATCATCAACGACGGCTCGTCCGATGGAAGCGAGTCGATCATTCGTTCGTACACGGATACGCGCATCCGTTACGTGAAGAACGAAAAGAACCTGAAGCTCATTGCTACGCTGAACAAAGGTCTTTCGCTCTGCACCGGCAAATACATCGCGCGCATGGACGCGGATGACGTGGCTTACCCGCAACGTTTCGAAAGGCAGGTGGCTTTTATGGAAGCGCACCCGGACTACGGCCTCTGCGGTTCTAATATCGACGTCAACGGCGAACTGAAAAGCTGGGTGCGTGTCGGTGAAAGTGATTTCATCCGTTTCTGCCTGCTCTTTCATAATCCCGTCTGCCATCCCACGGCATTCATCCGTAACGAGATCATCCGCGCGCACCAGCTGATCTATCCGGCAGAATATGTGCATGCCGAAGAATACATTTTGTGGCTGCACATCCTGCGTTATTCCCGTGTGGCTAATTTGCCGGAAAAGCTGCTGAGCTACCGCTGGCATCCCGGGCAGGTTTCGCAGGTGTACAAGGATGAGCAATTCCAGATCGGACAGCGCATTCGCCTTGAGCTTTTCCACGAGATCGTGCTGTTCTCTACCGCCGCCACACGGAAAGTGCACCTCGCATTGGCCGGCATGGTTACGCGTGCACCGAAGGAACAGCCGTTCGACGCGCTCGACGTTCGTTTCAGCGCTTCTTATTCGCGCGCAGAAATTCTCAGCTGGGTGCGCCTCATGAAATTTTCGCTGCTGTTCCGCAAGAAATGGGACAGTCCGTATTTGCGTTTGCTCATCCGCAAAGCCGAAGGCGCCGCGCGACAGAAACAGAACGAATGGCTGGGGCTGCGTGTCTTTTTGTCGAAGGTTCGAAACAAGATCAAACCGAACCGCACATGAAGCTGGCGATCATTTCAACGATGGAAGGTTTTGCCTGGGGCGGCAGCGAAGAGCTGTGGTTCCGCGTGGCGTTGCATGCGCTCGAGAAACAACACGAGGTGCTCGTTTGCGTGAAAGCCTGGCCGGCGGAGGCCGAAAAGATCCGGTTGCTTCGCGGGAAAGGCGCACGGATCGTGTTGCGGGAAAAAGAAGATGCAGCTGCTTTTCTCGACCGCATCTCCCGGAAGCTTGGCGCGAAAAAAAACGATCCGCCTTCGTTTATTCGCGCGATCAACGATTTTCATCCCGACCGCATACTTGTATCGCAGGGGGGAACCTTCGATGTTTTCCGGAGACAGGAATTCGTAGAGCTCATCGCCGGTGAGGCCCCGCTGTTTCTCATCAGCCAGTTCAATTTTGAGAATGGCAACCCGGCGGATGAAAAGACGAAGCAGAATATTCAATTGTTGAGCCGACGCTGGAAGAAATTTTATTTTGTGTCGCAACGCAACCTCGAAACGGCAGAGCGGCAGGTGGCGCAGCAATTGCCCCATACGCAGCTGGTAAGCAACCCCGTGAACTATGCACAGGCGGGCATTCTTCCCTGGCCGCAGGGTGAGCGGCTTCGGCTGGCCTGCGTGGCGCGCTATCAATGTTCGTTGAAAGGACAGGATATCCTGCTGCAGGCGCTTGCAGCTCCAGCGCTGCGATCATTTTCCTGGGAGCTGGATTTCTTCGGCGACGGCCCCGATAAAGCGCATCTCGAAAAGCTGATCGCGCATTATGGCCTTGCAGATCGGGTGAAACTGGCAGGACACGTTTCCGATATCGAACAGGTGTGGCGGGAACATCATGCGCTCGTGCTGCCCTCGATCGCGGAAGGAACGCCGCTCGTGGTGCAGGAATGCATGCTGAAAGGACGTCCTGCGCTGGTGACGGATGTCGGCGATTGCGCCCGCCTTATCGCCGACGGTAAAGAAGGTTTTCTTGCGCCGGTGGCTGCGCCGCGTTACCTGGAGCAAAAGTTGCTCGGGCTCTTTCAGGCAGGAATGCCGACGCTCGAAGCGATGGGACGCGCTGCTTTCGAAAAAGCATCTGCGCTGGTCGACCTGCACGCCGCGGAACGAATCCTTTTGGAGATCGAAGCGGCCTGATCACCGTGGTGCGAATCGGTCTTTCAGGTTGTTGATCGGCCGTTCGATGATTTTCCACGAGATCCAGGAAATGAGCAGCAAGGCGACAACCTGCTGAACGATTGTCCATGCCGGATCATATTTCGACGGAACACTGGCATTCACAAGCGGAATAAAGATCCCGTGTTTCTTCATCGTAAGTTTAACGAAGCTCACCAGCCACGGCACCAGGTTGTGATAGAGGTAAACGCCGTAGCTCATTTTGCCGATGGCGACCAGGATCCTGTTATTGAGAAAATAACGATGCACGAAACTGTCCGTTCGCGTGATCGTGAACCAGATGATCCATGCGGAAGTAAGAGCGATCAGGGTGCGCTGCGGCGTCATTGAAAAATGCAGCAGCGCAAAAGTGATGTAAAGTCCAAGCGCAACGACTCCGATCCAGGGCAGCCGCGCAATGAATTTTTTTCCGGCCGCAGCATCGTATTGCATGAAATAGGCGAGCAGTGCGCCGATGCTGAATGCGTCGAAACAAGTCGGCGTGAGAATGGAAATGTATTGTGCTCCGGGAAAGAGCAGCTGGAACAGGTAGAACGACAATACGCCCAGCGCGAGAAAGCCGGTCATCACCGGCAGCAAATTTTTCCGGCTGACGAAAATGATCAGCCAGGGCCAGAGCAGGTAAAATTGTTCTTCCACCGACAGCGACCAGAGGTGTGCGAGCATCGGGTCCCAATGTTGGTTTTTGAAGAACATGAAATTGGTCGTATACGTCAGGTAATACCCGAAGTGCCCGCGGATCGGAGAATCCGGCAGGAAGAAATAGCAGAGGAAGATCAGCAGGTAATACACCGGGAAAATGCGCAGTGTCCGGCGGATGTAAAAATTCTTCATGAGCGAACCGCGCGTCGCCGGCTCGTTTTCATGCCGCCTCCGATCGTTCAGCAAAATCCCGGTGATCAGGAAGCCGCTGATCACGAAAAAGATATTGACGCCGATACTGCCGAAGTCGAGGAGCGACGCCACTTGCCAATGCGACCAGTGTGCAATGACGACGAGCGTGACGGCAATCGTACGAAGCGTGTCGAGTGGACGAAAATAGTTCATGGTCGGGGAGAGGTCGAGAAGATCAGGGGGTAACGCGTTCCCATTTCCGGCGGAAGCGGCGGATGTCTTCTTCGCTGTAAAAATGCCGCATGAACTTCGATCCGTAAACACGGTCGAGCTTTTCTTCCGGTGCAGCATAACGACCGGTCATTTCTTTATAGAGTTCGCTGCCTTCTTTTTCTTCCGAGAGATTCGCCGAGCGTTCCGGTCGAATGGCGTAGCCCAGCAGTTCCTGCGTCGCCTGCGGGAGACAATCGTTCAGCTTTTCCAATTGCAGGCACAGGATGTCGGCCGACGGCGTATGATAAATGCTGTAGCCTTTTTCCTTGTTGAACGGCTGCGCGTAAATATCAAAGCCGAGATAGTTCCGGAATTCCGTGTCGAACCAGCTGAGCGTGTACTCGTGGTTGTCGCTGTTGAAACCGTTCTTCAGCTCTTCGAAAGAAAGATCGGTGATCGTTTTGTCTTTCAGCCGGCCTTTCCAGTTCTGGAAAATATCGGAAATATCGCGCACCAGCGGCTCGCGCACCAGCGTGATGATCTTGAGTCTGCGATCCTTGTGCTGCCGCAGGAAATCGAGCACGACTTCCGCTTCACGGATATTGCTGTGAAAGAACGGGTCTTCTGCAGGAAGTTTTTCGCGCAGCCAGTAATCGGAAAGAAAGTGAACGTGGAACGAAGTGGCTTCCGGGTACTGCCGGTGAAGGTTGTGCTGCACGGTGGAAGAACCGACCTTTCCCATCGTATAAATCAAAATTGTTTGCTTGCCATAACGCCGGTCGAAAAATAAGCGGCGGATACGTTCGCGCAGGTTCCGGGATCTTCTCATAAGCAATCGGTCACTTCTTATTCTGCAGAATATCTATTTTTGAAAATGCTTCAGCAGGAAGGTGCGGGAACCAAAGATACAAATCAGGAAAGGAATGGCGTTTCCGTTGTGATTTGCTGCTACAACAGCGCCGCGCGTATTCTTCCCACGTTGGATCACCTGCTGGACCAGCAGCTCACGCCGGGTGTTGCTGTAGAAATTATTCTCGTCGACAACAACAGCTCCGATAACTGTGGCAAAATCGCACAGTCTCATTGGGAAAAATCCGGCAGCGCGATTCCGTTCCTGCTGGTGGTAGAGCTGCAGCAGGGATTGAGCCCGGCGCGCCACCGCGGCGTCATGGAAAGCCGTTACGAAACAATCATCTTCTGCGACGACGACAACTGGCTGGAGGAACATTTCATTGCGACCGCACACCGGCTTTTCCAGAAACATCCCGATGCCGTTGTGCTCGGTGGTGAAGTGCGTGCTGTATACGAAACGCCTCCTCCCGAATGGCTGAAGAATTATGAAGGCTTTCTCGCCGTCGGCAAATTCGATAAAGAAG